>JACMJP010000042.1 GCA_014380545.1 Chitinophagales bacterium
AAAAGATGATATCACATTCCTGGCTGATGATGTATTACATCCATCAGGAAAAATGTATAAACTTTGGGCAGAGCTTATTGCAAAATATATAAGTGAAAGTAATAATGAAAAATAATTTTATTTGATTTCCCAGAATTTTTCATTTTTGCATAATGGAATCAGGTATATTTATTAGAAACTACTAATTTTCATTTTATGAGTTACGAAATTCAATTACAATCCTTCACTATGAGAATCTACTTTTGTTAAGCTCTATTCCTTTTAATTTCATGGTAATTAAATGCAACCTATCTTAGCGAATGCAAACTATGGAAGAAAAAAAAACATGCGGCAAATAAATTCAATTCTACATGCTATCACTTCATAAGATAATATTTTTAGTTTTTACTTTACTGTTTTCTTATAAGAGTTCTTTCAGTCAATATGAAGTGGCGGGGCAAATTATTGATAGCGTAAATAAAGAGCCGCTTGCCTTTGTAAATATCATCTTTAATAATGATCAAACTAAAGGAAGCGCAACAGATATTGATGGAAAATTCTCCTATTATCAACCTGAAATAATTTATACTTTAACCTGCGGATATGTTGGATATAAAAAATTAATAATCAATATCGATTCAACAGGACCGGACATTAAAAACTTATTGATAGAACTCTCTCCTGCAAATTTAGAGTTGACTGAAGTAATTATAACACCGGGCGAAAACCCGGCAAACAGAGTTATTAAACAGGTAATTGAAAATAAAAAAATAAACGACCCTGAAAATATTTCATCATTTACCTATACATTTTATAATAAGCTCATTTATGATTATAAATCTCCCGACTCCATCAATGCAGACAGTATTACCACAAAATTGGACTCTATATTAGAAAAAAGTTATTTGGGGATAATGGAATCAGTAACAGAAGGAAAATTTAAACAACCTGCAAAATATCAGGAAACAATTATCGGTGTGAAAGTGTCTGGTTTTAAACATCCCTCCTTTGCACCACTTGCAACAGATATTCAACCCCTTTCATTTTATAATAATATCATTCGAATTTTTGATGTATACTACCTGAATCCGATTGCTGATGGAAGTTTAGATAAATATGAATTTCAAATAGAGGATACTTTATATCATGGTGAAGACACAACTTTTATTATTTCTTTTGCGCCGCTCCCTCATAAAAATTTTGAATCATTAACTGGTTTATTATATATAAATACCAATAGATACGCTATTCAGAATGTAATTGCACAGCCGTTTACTGAAGGGCTCATTGATATCAAAATTCAACAGCAATATGACTTCATTAATAATACCCACTGGTTTCCTGTTCAATTAAATTTTGAGATGGTTTTTCTCAATTTGCCGGATGCAGAGACAGGTATGTTTATAAATGGAAAAAGTTATATGAAAAATATCAACCTGAATGCAAACCTGGCATTTAAAGATTTTTCTGCTGATGCTGTTCTAATGAATATATCAGCAAGTGATCAGGATAGAATTTTCTGGAATTTCCACAGAGTTGATTCTTTAACTGCTATAGAAATGAACACTTATACTATCATGGATAGCCTTGGTGAAAAATATAAATTTGACAATAAATTAAAATTGTTGGAAAGAGTTGTTGCAGGAAAAATCCCTGTTTATTTCGTGGATATTGATATTCCTAAAATAATTGGATACAATAAGTATGAGGGCTACAGATTTGGATTGGGATTAAGCACAAATGACAATACATCAAAGTATTTTTCCTTAAGTGGCTTTGCAGGTTATGGATTAAAAGATCATGCATGGAAATATGGCGGCGCCTTTACTGTTACGCCGGGCAAATACAAAGAGTTGTATCTAAAAGCAGGTTATGAGAACAATCTGCAGGAAGCCGGTAAATCCGGGCTGGATTTTTTCAATTCCGGAATTTACAATTATAAAAGTGTTATTGAATACGAGATGGATGCAATACAAAAAAGAAATATGGAATTAAATTTCAGAGCATTTAAATATGCATTATTTAATATATCAATAAATACAACAGATGTTGTTCCGAAATACGAATATATTTTTGAACCGATAGAAGGATCTGGTGTAACAAATTATGCCTATAGCGATGTTACTTTTCATTTAAAATATGCATTCCAGGAAAAATTGATAAGCACTTATGACAAAAGGCGGAGTTTAGGAACAAAATACCCTGTGCTTTATCTTACTTATACAAAAGGAATTAAAGATTTATTTGACCGGGATTTAGAATTTAATAAAGCAGAAGCACGAATTGAGCAGTCGTTTTTTACAAAAAACATTGGTCTCACGAAATTTAGACTAAACACTGGCATCATTGACAAACCTTTGCCATATGGGTTATTATTTACAGGTGAAGGCTCCTATGATAAGAACTTTAGTTTTGTTTTAGATAATTATTTTCAAACAGCCACACCCTATGAATTTTTATCTGATAAATATGCGCATTTATTTTTTTCTCATAATTTCGGCTCTTTGTTATTTCAAAGAAAAAAATTTAAACCTGAAATCATAGCGCATCAAAATATTGGTTTCGGCACATTATCGCATCCTGAATATCATCAACTAATAGAATTTAAACCAATGAAAAAAGGTTTTTATGAATCAGGAATTCAAAGTAATAATATCGTCAGGGTCAATTACAGCAATATTGCATACATCGGTTTAGGTGGTGGTGTATTTTA
>JACMJP010000286.1 GCA_014380545.1 Chitinophagales bacterium
ACTGCACAATATCTTTTTCAACACTGCTAAATTGAATTTGATGAATAATATTTTCTATGCGTTCCTGCACCACGGGATTTGGAATAGTAGTATATGCATCTTCCAACCTATCAATTACAACAGGGCCAAGCGAAAGCAATTTACTTGCAACATGGGCGAACACTTCTTTATCTGTGTCGTCAAGTAATGCAATAAGTGCCTGTATCTCCTCTTCTTTCATTCAAATATATTACTTCTTCACTCTTTTAGACCGTCCCTTGCTTTTATCCGTTGGCTGTGTGCTATTTATTATTTCCAGCACATCGTCTAAACTTAATTCTTTTGCTTCTCTTCCTTTTGGTATTTTAAAATTATCTTTTCCCTTTTTTATATATGGTCCATATCTTCCGTTTAATACTTGTATTTCCTGCTCAGGCCACTCATTAATTTTCACATTTGCATCTTTATGATCTTTTGCGTTTATAATTTCAATAGCTTCATCAACGGTTACACTTAACGGTTCCATTCCCTTTGGCAAAGAATAAAATTTACTATTATACCTGATATACGGGCCGAATCTTCCAACGCCTGCAACCATATCAATATCGTTGTATTTACCAATTATTTTTGGCAGCTGGAATAACGATAATGCCTCTTCCAAAGTAATGGATTGCAGATTTTGGGATTTTAATAAGCCTGCAAATTTTGGTTTTTTTGCATCGGGATTATTCTTTGCTTCTTTCGGATCCAGTGTTTCTCCAACCACTACCATAGGCCCGTATCTTCCCATCATCACTTTTACCGGATCTCCCGTTTCAGGATGCGTTCCCAATATTCTTTCCCCGGTAACCTTTACAGCATTTTTTTGTATATCCAATAAATTTTCATGAAAGGGTTTATAGAAATCGTCAATCATTTTAGGCCAAACAATTTTTCCTTCTGCAATTTCATCAAATTGTCCTTCTACATTTGCAGTAAAATTATAATCGAGAATTTTCGGGAAATTTTTTGTGAGAAATTCATTTACTAAAATCCCAAGATCAGTAGGAAATAATTTCGACTTTTCTGCACCCGTAATTTCGCTCAATATTTGTTTTTCAACTTTCTTATCATGTAAAACAAATTGAACATATTTTCTGTCAATACCGTCTTTATCTTTTTTCTCAACATATCCCCTTTTCTGAATGGTTGAAATTGTTGGTGCATAAGTAGACGGTCTTCCAATTCCAAGTTCTTCTAATTTTTTTACCAAACTTGCTTCTGTAAATCTCGCTGAAGCCTTTGAAAAACGTTGCGTCGCAGACATTGATGCTAATACCAGATCCTGACCGGGTTCAAGCGGTGGAATAATTCCTGATTCCTCATCATCTGCATTTTCATCCTCAACTGTTTCAGTATATAGTTTTAAGAACCCATCAAATTTAATTACCTCACCTTTTGCAAGTAATGTTTCTTTTCTTGTTGATATATCAATTGTAACAGTTGTTTTTTCCAGTACTGCATCACTCATTTGCGATGCCATTGTTCGGCGCCAAATTAATTTATATAATCTTTGTTCATCATATCCCGCAGATATTTCTTCATTTTCCATGAATGTAGGACGAATTGCTTCATGCGCTTCCTGTGCCCCACTCGATTTTGTTTTAAATCTTCTTGGCTGTGAATAGTTCGCTCCGTAATTTTTTTCAATTTCACTTTGCGCATTTGCAATTGCTTCTTCACTTAAATTCACTGAATCAGTACGCATATAAGTTATATGTCCTTCTTCATATAATTTTTGCGCCATCAGCATTGTTTTTGAAACACTGAAACCGATTTTTATACTTGCTTCCTGCTGTAATGTTGATGTAGTGAAAGGAGCTGAAGGTGTCCTTTTCCCAGGTTTAACTGAAATATCTTTTACTGTATAAATTGCACCATTACATTGCTGCAAAAATGTATTTGCATCTCCTTCTATTGAAATACGTTCAGGCAGCTCGGCTTTTAATGAAGATTTTTTTTCTTTTGTATCAACAGAAAAAATTGCTGAAACTTTAAATGATGATTCAGGAACAAAATTTATGATTTCCTGTTCTCTTTCTGCTATTAATCTCACAGCAACACTTTGCACTCTGCCTGCACTTAATGATTGTGATAAATTCATCTTGCGCCATAATAATGGAGATAATTCAAAACCAACAATACGATCTAATACCCTTCTTGCCTGCTGTGCATTTACAAGATCAAGATTTAAACTTCTGGGGTTTTCTACTGCTTTTAGAATTGCATTTTTGGTGATCTCATGAAATACAATACGTTTTGCAGTTTCAG
>JACMJP010000287.1 GCA_014380545.1 Chitinophagales bacterium
CCCATAATTCCTGCAGTTTTTGATCCGCTCCTGAAATAACAATAATATCAAACCCAAACAGGAACCCGGCTAGTGCTACCGAAATTGACCAGAAAAGAATTTTATTCATTGAGTATTAAAAATGTGAAGGTATGAAAGTAGTGACCCGTCGGGGGATAAACAAATGTTGATCATCCTTTAATAGAAGTCAAAATAGAAACCCTTACAAATCCTAAGATTTGCAAGGGTTTGAAAATATTTGATTTACTATTTGTGGAGTTGGAGGGATTTGAACCCTCGTCCAGACAAGGCATTAGCAAGCTTTCTACATGCTTAGACATTTCTTGGTTTTCGAAATATTTCAGGTGCTATATCTTACCATTAAAATATTCTTATCTCCTTTTTCTTATTTTGCACCGGAGCTTTGCAAAACCAGCCTTATGTTTCGACGTTCAGATATAAAGTATAAGACAAACTCTATAAAGAACGAAAGCTATCTAATTACCTTGAATTAGGCAGCGATTGCGAAGTTAGATTCGCCATTTAAAATTTGTTTCGTAAGTTGATATTAAAGAGCCAACTTACAATGCTCTGCATGCTTACCTGTCAATGAACGATGCTGTCAATTCCTGTCAACCCCCTTTTTTCAATCTGCAGCTTCAGTCTTCAGTCTGCGATATTGAAATAATTTTCAGTATTGCAAAAATAAATAATTCAAAGCAGATTGATTAAGTTCATTTAAGTCCATGTCTTGACTTTCTGCTAATCTTGACTCCTGACACCTTCCCACTATATTTGCAGATCATGAATAACGGGAATGGAAATAATCAACCGCAGGTTTATAAGCGCATCATTCAGGATATACATGAATGGCCTATTGCTAAAATTAGTAAAAACAGGGAAGCTGTTATAGAAGCAGTAGTTGAAGAAACAATGCAAACTATTTTGCAGAAAAATAAAACTGAAGATGATGTACATAATGAACTTGCAAAAGCAATTTATTATGAAAAAATAAGGATTGACGGAAGAAGATGGAAAATAGATCCGAAAGATGATAAAGCATTCTGGGATTATGTGAAAAACCGTTTAGTTGAATTAGAAAGCCATGCTGATAATAAGATTGATGAAGAAAAAGAATTATTGCGCAAAATAATAACAAGATATGTTACAGAGATAGTTGGGAATTTTAATGTGCGCACTTACAACTTTGCCGAGCGATTTGTTCCATTTGCATTTAACCGTTTATTAAATGCATCACACAGCAGGGCATTCAGAAAAATATTTGGCAATAAAAAACATTTATTAAGAAGTATCAATCTTGTTGGTGAAATTGAGCAAGTAAGAAAATTTGCAAAAGACTCTATTATTATTGCTGTACCAACTCATTCGAGCAATATAGATTCCATTACTGCAGGGTGGGGAATTTCGGCAATTGGCTTACCAGCTTTTTTTTATGGTGCAGGATTAAATTTATTTTCTGTTCGCTTTCTTGCATTTTTTATGCACCGTCTCGGTGCCTATAAAGTAGATAGAAGAAAAAAGAATGCAATTTACCTTGAAGCATTAAAAGTATATTCCACACAAGTTATTCAGCAAGGCGGGCACAGTTTATTTTTTCCAGGCGGAACGAGAAGCAGAAGCAATCATTTAGAAAGCAATTTAAAACTCGGATTATTGGGAACTGCTTTGGAAGCACAACGGAGATTAATATTAAACTCGAACGGGGAAAATTTTAAAAAAATATTTGTTGTTCCTGTTACCATGAATTACGGATTTATTCTGGAAGCTCCGGAATTAATTGATGAATATTTAAGAAATGTAGGAAAGGAAAGATATTTTGTTCCTGCTGATAAATATTCCTCCTCTTACAAGTTAATTAAATTCATGATCCGCTTTTTTACTGCTGATGCAGATTTTAATATTGCATTCGGCAAGTGCATGGATATTTTTGGAAATACTGTTGATGAGAATGGAATAAGTTTAAATGCAAACGGAAATGAAATTGATATTCGTGACTATTTTAAAAGTAAAGGTGAACTTACAAATGATACCCAAAGAGACAGTGTCTATACAAAAATGTTGAGTGAAAGTATTGTTGCAGCATTTAAAATAAATAATGTTGCGATGTGTGAGCATGTTGTTGCTTTCACGGCATTTAAGCTCTTCCAGAAAAAAAATCCTGAGCTCGACATATATGGTGTGTTGCGCATTCCGGAAGAATTTCGTGAAATAGACAAAGAAGAATTTAAACATGCTGCAACACAGGTTCGGGATAAATTATTAAAGCTGCGTTCTAACGGAAAAATAAGAATAGACGAATTACTTGAAGCGGAGAATATTGATGATGTAATAGAATATGGTGTAAAAAAGCTCGGTGTTTATCATGCAAAACGGCCCCTGGTATTTACAAAACAAAAAAATATTAAATGCCAGAATATGAAGGTATTGTTGTTTTATCATAACCGCATTGAGAATTACGGTTTAGAAAAATATGTCTAAGCAGGAATCAGTTGGAGTAATTGGGGCAGGCAGTTTCGGAACTGTTGTAGCAAACCTGTTAGCAGAAAACAAACATGTGTATTTATTTTCAAGGAGAAAAGAATTTGTTGATGATGCCCAGTTAAACAGAAAAATAAATGATCATAAGATTCATGAAAATATCACAGTAATAAATGATCTTGAATTACTCACTAAAGAATGTTTTTTAATTTTTCCTGTAATTCCTTCAGGCAGTTTTAAAGAAGTTATAAGAAGCATGAGCAGTTATTTGCGACCCGATCATATTCTTATACACGGAACAAAAGGATTAGCAATCAGAAATAAAGGAAAAAAGAAATTAGAAACAAAACAAAAAATTTCGAGAGAGCGGGTGCTCACGATGAGTGAACTCATAAGAAAGGAAAGTGCTGTGGTGAGAGTCGGTTGTATTGCCGGACCAAATCTTGCAAAAGAAATGCAACAACAATTACCTGCAGCAACTGTAATTGCAAGCCGTTTTGACGAAGTAATTCATGAAGGGCAAAATGCGTTAAAAAGTAATCGTTTCCAGGTGTATGGGAGTTACGATATTGAAGGAGTGGAATTAGCCGGAGTATTAAAAAATATTCTCGCAATTGGCTCAGGAATTTGCAGTGGGTTAAATCTTGGAGAAAATGCGAGGGCACTATTAATTACAAAAGGCCTGGCAGAAATAATTAATTTAAGTAAATATCTCGGTGCAGAAGAAAGATCATTCCTCGGCTTAGCAGGTATAGGAGATATTATTGCAACATGTTCCTCACCCAACAGCAGAAATTATACTGTAGGTTTTCGTTTGGCAAAAGGAGAGAAGATAAATGATATTTTAAATTCAATGGAAGAAGTGGCCGAAGGTGTGAATACAATTAAAATAGCAAATGCGCTTGCAAATAATTATAAAGTAAATTGTCCCATTATAAAAACTTTATACGAAGGCATATATGATAATTTAAGTGTTGATGCCGGACTTGAGTATCTAATGAATTTTAAGTTTAGTATGGATGTGGAGTTTATGTGAGTTGGTATATGGTAGTTAGTAATTAGTAGTTGGTAATTTGGTAATTAGAAATTGGTAATAGTTATTATTTCGAATTGTTTTTGAAATGATCTTTTATTTATATTTCCTGAATATTATTTCTTTTAACCATCAAATTCAAATTTATGCACAACTACAGAACACTTAAGGTTTGGAATGAAAGTATTGAACTAACAACAAAAATTTACGCCTTCACGAAATTATTTCCGAAAGAGGAACTTTATGGGCTCACTTCTCAAATAAGGAGATGCAGTGTTTCAATTCCCTCCAATATAGCCGAGGGAGCTGGAAGGAATTCTGATAAAGAATTTCACCATTTTTTAGGAATAGCAATGGATTCAAGTTTTGAACTTGAAACGCAACTTATCATCTCTATGAAATTAAGCTATCTGAGTGAAAAAGATTTTAATGAAATTCATGGGCTTTTAGGAATAAATCAAAAAATGCTTAACGCATTAAAACAATCATTGAAAGGAAAAGGGCTGAAAAATTTTATTCTCAGTATTCTTTGGGCATTCTAATTTTAATCAACTCCATTTTTGTCATTAACATGTAAATTACCATTTGCATATTATGCTCCTGTTTTAAACTTATTGTAGTAAGTAAATACCAATTTACTAAACTACCAAATTTCCAACTACCCATCCCCAAAAACTTTAGAATAATTTAACATCCTAACTGTCCTAATCTCCCTACCTTCATTCGTCATTAAACAACAAAAAAATAATTTATGGATGCAAAAGTAAATTCACTCAACTGGTTTGAAATATCTGTAGCAGATATTAGCCGGGCAAAAAAATTTTATGAAACTATTTTCGGAATTAATCTGGAATCTGTGGAAATGATGGGAATGAAAATGGCAATGTTCCCCTCTGAACCAGGTTCAGGAAAAGCAAATGGAGGGCTTTGTGAAAGTGATATGCATAAGCCAAGTGCCGATGGTGTAAAAATTTATTTGAATGGTGATCCAGATCTTTCTGATGCTTTAGGAAAAGTGGAATCAGCCGGAGGAAAAATAACGATGCCCAAAACTGATATTGGTGAAGATTTTGGACATATGGCATTTTTTATTGACACAGAAGGAAATGTGATTGGATTACATTCTAATGGATGATTTTTTTATAACCCATTAAAAAAATAAAGCCCGGTCATTGCCGGGTTTATTTTTTTTGAAATATTTTTTGTTATCAATTACAAATTCTCCAGAATAAAATCCGTCATCAATTCATATAAATGCAATCTTGTATTACCTCCATAAATTCCATGATTGCGGTCAGGATATATCATCAAATCAAATTGTTTATTGTTTTCAACTAATGCATTTATCCATTCATAGGTATTTTGTACATGCACATTATCGTCACCTGTTCCATGCACTAATAAATAATTTCCTTTTAATTTATCTGCAAAAGATGTTGGTGAGTTTGCATCAAAACCATTAGGATTTGTTTCTAATGTACCCATATAACGTTCGGTATATATATTATCATAATATTTCCAGTTAGAAACCGGAGCAACAGAAATTGCTGCTTTAAATACATCCGCACCTCTTGTTATGCATAATGCTGACATATATGCGCCATAACTCCATCCGAAAATTCCTATCCTGTTTTTATCAACGTAATTTAATTTACCCAAATATTTTGCTGCCTCGATCTGATCATCTGTTTCATATTTTCCAAGTTGTTCATACGTTACGTTTCGGAAATCCCTTCCTCTGGCACCTGTACCCCGATTATCTACACTCACAACAATATATCCTTGTTGTGTAAGCATATTATACCAGCCGAAGTCCACCCAATCATATGTATCATAAACAGTTTGTGAACCCGGACCTCCATACGCAAACATAAACACCGGATATTTTTTATTCGGATCAAAATCATGCGGCTTAAGCATAAATCCATTTAAAGAAACACCTTCACTCGTTGTGAAATTAAAATATTCATGCTTTGAAAGTTTTAATGTTTTTAAATAAGTATTTGTTGCGGCATTATCTTCAAGCATTCTTATTTGTTTGCCATCAATTGTATGGAGTGTTACATATTCGGGTGTTGTGTATGTTGTGTTTGTATTAATGAAATACGTATAACCTTTGCTAAATTCAATAGCATTCATTCCTTTTGATGTAGTAAGTTTTTCCTTTTTCTTTCCATTTAATTTAATACAATATAAATGCCTTTCAAATGGTGAAACTTCCGCACTCATA
>JACMJP010000288.1 GCA_014380545.1 Chitinophagales bacterium
GAAATTAAGGGATTTAAAAGTTTTGGTGACAAAGTCATCATCAACTTTGACGAAGGCATCACCGGTATTGTAGGACCAAATGGTTGCGGAAAATCAAACGTAGTGGATGCGATCCGCTGGGTGCTTGGTGAGCAAAAACCAACTGCCATTCGTACAGAGAAAATGGAGAATCTCATCTTCAACGGCACAAAGGCAAGAAAGGCATCGGGCCTGGCAGAAGTGAGCCTTACTTTTGAGAACACAAAAAATCTTCTTGCAACAGAATTTTCCACTGTTACCATATCAAGGCATTACTTTAAAACCGGTGAAAGTGAATTCAGAATTAATGGGGTACCCTGCAGGCTGAAAGATATTCATAGTTTATTCGTGGATACAGGAATAAGTACCGACAGCTATGCAATTATTGAGTTGGGGATGCTGGATGATATTCTGCATAATAAAGATAACAGCAGAAGAAAGTTATTTGAGCAGGCAGCAGGAATTTCGAAATACAAAATGCGCAAAAGAGAAACGCTGAACAAACTCACAGCAACACAACTTGATCTGGACCGTGTGGAAGATATTTTATTCGAGATAGAAAACAATTTAAAAGAACTTGAAAAGCAGGCGAAAAAAGCACAGCGTTATCAAAGATTAAAAACAGATTATAAAATAAACAGTATTGATCTTGCCGTACTCATGCTGCAAAGCAATAAAGAAGTATTTAAACAACTCAGCAATCAGCAAACATATGAAAGCGATAATAAGAGTGCTGCTGAAACAGAAATAAATGCACTGGAGGCAAGCATAGCAGATAAGAAAGCACTCATTATTGCAAAAGAACAGCAACTGCATGATCAGCAAAAAGAATTAAATGTTTTGCTTGAAGATATCCGCAGTAAAGAAAGTGAGAACAGTGTAAGCCGTGAAAGGATTAAATATCTTGAAGAAAAAGAAATTGCCTTAACAAAATCTATTGCAGATACAACAGCAATTATTGAAAATACAAAGAATGATATTGTTGCTCTGGAACAAAAACTTGCTGAAGAACAGGAAAAACTTGCAACAATTAAACTAAGCCTTCAAACATTTTTACAGGAGCTGGAAGTTGTAAAGAATGAGCACAATGAAGTAAGAAAACAATTAGAAGCGGAACAAAATAATTTTAAAAACGCAGAAAAGGAATTATATGAGATCGATAAAAAGATAGCAGTAAATAAAGTGCGGCTTGAAAATTATCATCGTGAGCTTGGAAATCTGGACGGGGAAATTCTGCAGCAAAATGAAAGAATAAATCCGCTGCTGGAGGATATAAATAAATGGACAACAGAACATACAGAAGCAAAAACTGTATATGACACCTTAGTGCAAAATGAAAATGTACTGAAAGAAAAAATACATCTTGCACAACAGGACCTGGAAAGTATGCGTAAGGAACTGGCTGATGCAAGAAGAAAATTAGATGCTAAAAGAAATGAATATCAGCTAACAAAAAATTTATTCGACAGTTTTGAAGGTTTCCCAGAAAGTATAAAATATTTAAAGAAAAATGTAGCAAGCATGAAAGATGCTCCGCTGCTGAGTGATGTTGTAAATACAGATGATGTTTATAAAACAGCAATAGAAAGTTATCTTGACCAATGGCTGAATTATTATATCGTTAATGATCTTGCACAGGCAGTATCTGCAATTAATGAATTAGACAGGAATGATAAAGGCAGGGCGAATTTCTTTTTGCTGAATGAATTTAACGGAACAAATATCTCACTTCCGCAAATAAACGGATTAACATCTGCATTGGATGTTGTGAATGTAAATACAAATTACACTTCTTTAATAAAACATTTACTCGGTCATGTTATGATCGTAAGTGATGATGCGCAGTTTGCAGAAATTGCTGCTCAAATTAAAAATGATTTTCCGCATGTGCATTTATTATCGCAGAGCGGAAAGGTAATTAAATCAGGTAAAAGTGTTACAGGTGGAAGTATAGGTTTATTTAAAGGAAAA
>JACMJP010000289.1 GCA_014380545.1 Chitinophagales bacterium
ATAATCTTTGTTAAAAAAGTGTCGCTTCCAAACTTTCTATTTTACTATTACACTGCAGTTACAGAAATCAAACTGTTAATTTTACCAGCATACATGAATGCTGACCAAAAAAGAGCTTACCTGATCCTGCATATCTGTGTTTTTATCTGGGGGTTTACTGCAATACTTGGCAATTTAATTTCACTGCAGGAAACAGTATTGGTGTGGTATCGTATGGGAATTACTTCTGTGAGTTTATTATTTATCCCCGCATTATGGAGCAACATAAAAAATGTCCCTAAAAAAGAAATACTTAAAATTGCCGGAATTGGTGTCCTGGTTGCGCTGCACTGGATAACATTTTATGGTGCAATTAAATATTCAGTTGTCTCTGTTGCGCTCACAGCCCTTGCCACTACTTCATTTTTCACTTCTTTTATAGAGCCGCTATTCATGAAAACAAAAATTAAATTTTGGGAAGTATTATCCGGTGCTGCAATTATTCCTGCAATTTATCTTATTTTTTATTTTACCGGAGAGTATAAAATAGGTTTTATTCTTGGTTTATTATCAGCGCTGCTGGCAGCAATATTTTCTGTGTTAAATAAAAAGATGATAGCAAAACACCATGCAGTGCCAATTACATTTATTGAGTTAAGCTGCGGCTTTATTTTTCTCTGTGTAAGCATGCCAGTATATTTTCAAATATTTGAGGATGTGACTTTACTTCCAACCCAAAAAGATTGGTTTTACCTATGTATACTTTCTGTTTTATGTACAACAATACCATTCATTTTATCTCTCAATTCACTGCGTCATTTAAGTGCTTTTACATCTAACATCACAATTAATCTTGAGCCCGTGTACGGCATTCTGCTGGCTTCTGCAATTTTTAAGGATCATAAAAACCTGCATACCGGGTTTTACTTTGGAGCGGGAATAATTCTACTTATTGTATTTCTTAACCCTCTGATAAATAAATATTTCAATAAGCGTAATCCTGTGAATTAAAAAAAGGGCCGGCAGATAAAATTTCTTATCTCCCTCATTTGCGCATTAAGAAAAGTTGTATTTTTGGGATCGTTCGTGACTTCTGATTTATCCTTCAAGCCACCTTTCTAGCGTTACAAACGTCTAAATCTGTATTGTGAAAAATATTAAAGAAACTTCCCGCAACGGGAAAGTAAAATCGCATGTGCAGGCATTTGGGGAACACTTTCTCAAAATGTCTCCTGATCTGATGACAATTATCAGATTAGATAAAACTGTTGAATTTTTCAATGATGCCTGGGAAAAAATATCAGGTTACTCCCGTACCGAACTGCAGGAGAAAACAATCTGGGCCCTTCTGCATCCTGATGATAATATTATTGTCGAAAAAGAACTTAAGCGATTAACCGCAGGTGAAACCGAAGCGGTAGATATAGAGTTACGACTTGTTTGTAAAAACAGAAGTATTAAAAATATTAGCTGGAACGCAAATGTGGATCAAATAACAGGTTTGGTATATGGTGTTGGCAGAGACTTAACAACAATCTATCAAAAAAATAAAGTGCTGTCAGACAGTGAGGAAAAACTCAAATTTATTTCTGAAAATACTTTCGAAGCTGTAGCAATTATTCAGGAGGATGTAATACAATTAGTGAACACCGCATTCCTGAAATTATTTGGTTATAATAATGAATTAGAAATAATAGGAAAAAATTATTACGAATGTGTAGCAGAAATTGAAATAGAAAGGGTAAAAAAAATAGTGGCAAAAAAATTCGAAGGGGTTTATGAATCGAAATGCAAAAATGTAAATGAAGACTATTTTCCTGTTGAAATTAATGCAAGAATAATTACTTATAAAAATAAAACTGCAAGGATACTTGCAATTAAAAATATAGAGGAAAGAAAATTAGCACAGGATAAGATACATGCTTCTGAGTTGCGTTTCCGTTCAGTATTCGAAAACCATACAGTAGGAATTCTATTGAGTAACATGCATGGAAGTTTCGTAGATGTAAATGCTCTTTTGCTGAGCCGGCTTGGTTATGAAAGAGAAGAATTTTTAAAACTTTCCATTAAAGATATATTGCATAATTCAGAGTTAGAAAATGCAACACAATCTATGCATAACCTTCTGAATTCTGTTATTACAAAAACGCAGAAAGAAAGAAAATTTGTGCATCAGGACGGAAGTATAATGTGGTTGCGCTGTACATCAAGTTTAATTACAGTTGATAACGGCGAACAACTCCTCATGTCAATGCTTGAAGATATTGAAGAGAAGAAGAAAAGTGAAAATGCTTTATTAGTAAGTAAAGAAAAACTTCGTGCCGTGTATGAAGGATCGCCAATGGGGATTTTAATTACAAAACAACCCGGAATTATAATTGATGTTAATCCTGCATTTGAAGAAATGATAGGCTATGAAGCGAAAGAACTTATAGGAAAAAATATTCTTGAGTTTACTCATCCATTAGATGTAACAAAGAGTGAAAAGCTCATGAATAAGGTATATACAGAGAATGTAAATATTTATACTTATGAAAAAAAATATGTAAGAAAAGACGGAACATTGCTTTGGGCAAAAACAGTTGTTTCACAAATGAATATTGATCCTGATAATATGATTGCAGTTGCAATGATAGAGAATATTGAAAATAAAAAACAAACAGAGGAGAAGCTGGAAGTAAAAAATAAAGAACTTCTGCAAATTAACCAGGAGCTTGAACATTTTGCATATGTTGCATCACATGACCTTCAGGAACCACTTCGCACCATCACAAGCTTTATTCAAATACTTGATAAAAAATATAGCGATAAATTGGATGAGGACGGCCAGCAATTTATGAGTTATGTAGTAGAGGGAGCCAAGCGTATGCAAAGCCTTATCAAAGATCTATTAGAGTACTCCAGAATCAACCGCTATAATACATCTTATGAAACTGTTGATCTTGATGAAGTGTATCAAACTGTGAATCGTGTGCTTAATGATAAAATACTTTCAAATGATGCAATATTTCTTGCAGAGAATTTACCTGTGGTACAGGGAAATAAAGTACAACTGACACAAATATTTCAAAATTTAGTAGATAATGCAATAAAATTCAGGGGGAAGAAAAAACCTGAAATTACAGTTACGGTAAACGAACATTCCGATAAATGGGAGTTTGCATTCACTGATAACGGCATTGGTATCAGCAATGAGTATTATCAAAGAATATTTGTGATCTTTCAGAGATTGCATACCCGTGAAGACTATCCGGGAACAGGAATTGGTTTATCTATCTGCAAAAAAATAATTGAAAGACACGGTGGTGAAATTTGGGTTGAATCAAAAGTAAATAAAGGAACAACATTCTATTTTACAATTGCAAAAAATCTTAGCTTACCTACAGCATAATAAATTGCAGGCAGAAAAAGATTAAAATAAAAAGGAAGAATAATTATTCTTCCTTTTTATTTTAATCTTTTTCTGCCTGCAATTTATTATGCTGTAGGTAAGC
>JACMJP010000290.1 GCA_014380545.1 Chitinophagales bacterium
CGAATAATTTCGTCATTGCAAGATCGCACTCACGATGGCTATATGCAACTGCAGGATCAATAATTATTGCCCTTCCATTTTTATTAATCATAAAATTTCCTCCCCACAAGTCGCCATGAATTAAGGCAGGTTTTTCAATAGGAAAAATATTATCCAATTCATCGAACAGTTTTTCGAAATTTTTTGTGATAGCATCAGGCAATTCTTTTTTTTCAATTGCTAATTTCAGTAATGGTTCGATCCTGCGTAAAATAAAAAAATCATTAAAAGAATTACACCAGCTATTTTTCTGATGTAACGATCCCATGTAATTATCATGATCTAATCCAAATTTGTCATTTGTATTTCTATGCAGATCACTTAATTGTTTGGCAAAGTCATTCCAGAAGTTTTCACTTCTTCTGCCCTGCTCTATATATTCGAGAATTAAATATTGAACATCATCCTTTTCAAACTGTAAAATAACCTGCGGAATAAAATCAGTTGCTTTTCCTGATAATAATTGCAGACCCCTAGCCTCAACTGAAAACATTCCGGGAAATTTATGTGCATTGTTTTTCTTTAAAAAATATTTTGCTGCATTTGTTTCCAAAACAAAACATGCATTAATGCATCCGCCGCTTACATTTTGATAATCTGTTACCTCAATTGATTTATTAAAATGTACGGATAACATTTCAGCTACATCTTTAAAAGAAAACGACCCCTGCATCATACAATGCAAAGGTCGTAAACATCTACTCTGTTTTTATTTAATAGATTCCGGCTATTGACTTTGTGGTAATTTCAATCACACCACCTGTAACATCTCCATACTTTGCAGGAATGCCTGCAGTATAAACTGCTATTTCAAGGATCGCACTTTTAGGAACAAAAGCCGAACCATCTACTCTTACTCCGTCAATAACATATAATGTTGCATCTGCTCTTGAACCTGCAATATATATACCTCCCTCATCACCACCATCCTGATTATATACCGCCGGTACATTTTTTACAACTATTTCAATAAATCCCCTGTCAGGTGATTCTTTTATTTTTTTCTGATCTATTATAGGTATCTTATTAATTATTGTTCTTTCATCAATCCAATTAACAACAAACGGTTTATCGAATATAAATGATGTTGAATTCATTTTCAGGTCAAGGTATGTTATATCAGTATTACTTACGTACACATTCTGTATTTCCATAGGACGATATCCAAGAGTGCTTATTTTTATTGTGTAGCTTCCCGGAGCTAATGGCTTAAAATAAAATGCACCATTATCTTCTGAAGGAAGCTGCATTATTACTTTTCCATTTTGTTCAAGAGATATACCTGCACCGATCAATGGCTCAAGTGTAACTGAATCAATTAATTTCCCGATTATCTCCCCGCTGTTCTGTGCAAAAACAATTGACGAGAAAAAAAAGAATAAAATGCTTATTATAATTTTTGGTTTCATTGTATATAATTTCTGTTAAAGAATATTACAATATTATTTTAGTATAGTATCATATATGTCACACTATAGTAAATGCATGAGCCATGACAGTAAAATGAAATGTAACTTACAAACTCTTTTATATTCATGAAGGATTATTGCTCCTTTCATTATCCCCTCCCAGCATAGGCCAGCCTGTTATGGTTATATCATTTGTATTTATGGCAACAAGTTTTCCGGTTGTTGTTGTAACATATATCCATCCGTTCATTGCAATAGCTTGTGTGCGCACAGGTTCATTTATCATATATTTTTTTACTTCCTCACCAGTAACGGAGTTGATCAAAATTATTTCACCATTTAATGTTGCAATTAATAAATATGCACCGGCTTTTATTGGTGCCGTTGCAAGATATCCTCCACTTTCATTTATATCTCCGCTTATTTTAAATTTCCAGTTTTCTCTTCCGGTTTCTGCATCCATGCTCATGAGTTCATCACCCATTGTAGAATAATTTATTCCATTAATAAACAGTAACCTGCTGCCATAAAAATTTTGCAGTGTTGAAACATTCGACTGACCAATATTTTCACTTGCTTTCATATAACCGGATGTTACAGGAGCACCTGAAGAAAAACCATTGCCTGCATCATCACTCATTGCTCCTGCTTTTAATTGAGACCTGTCCTGTACCTGTGCATCAAGATAAGGCGCTTCTTTTTTTGCGTAGCTTGTATCTAAAGAAATATTTCGCATATCAATAATGGAGAATTGTTCTGAGACACTTTCACCATTTTTATCAGCCCGCAAACTCATGTATGCTTTTCCATCAGCAAATACCGGAGCAGAAGTAGCACGAAAATGTTTTGCAGAAATAAAATCCCCTGTTCGCTGCTGCATGGTATAATAAGTTCCTGATAGTGTTACAAGATGCAGGGTGCTGTCATTTGCAACTGGTGAGGAAAGGGCATCACCATCAATTCTTTTTTGCCATAAGATTTTACCACTGTGCAGATCAAAGGCAATTACAACATGTGAATATTTTGCAGCAAGATTATATAATGCAGGATCACCTGTGTTATTCTGAACTGCTGCAGGATATGTAGTGAAAACAATTCCGTTGGCGGAAGTGGGCGCAGACATTAAAGGATCACCCAGCCAGTAAGACCACAGTTCTTTTCCTGTATGAATATTCACAGCGAAGATGGTGCATGATTCTGTATTAAAAATAAGAATGCTGTCTTCAATTATTGGTGAAGAAGGTCCGTCATCATCGAGGTTTATTGCCCAGTTCAATTCTCCTGTTTCCGCTTCAAAACTATAAAACTGCTTGCTGCCGAAACCGCCGCTTATGTAAAGCTTTTCATTAAACCATGCCGGTGTGGGAACACCATTAGAAGCCGGTAATTTAATAATATACCCGTAATCCGTTTTAGTGAGATAATTATCATAAGTGGTTTTTTCAACATGCCCGCTTCTGAAAGTTTTCGGTATAAAAAACCTGCTGTCATTATTAATTTCATTTACTTCAGTTAGTACATCAATGGAATCATTTTTATCTGCTGCTTTTTGTATGCTGTCTGCCGGTACTTCAGAATGGATACCTGAAGCAAGGAAATGTTGCGGGTTATCATTTACAAAAAAGAATAATGAAGTGAGTGTGAAAAGGAAGATCGTTTTCATATAAAAATAATTTAGCTGAAAGAATTTTGTTCAGATGAATACAAAGAAAAAATCCATAATACAGAACGAAGAATGTATTGTGTATATTTTTTTAACGCTTGTTAAAACGGTTTTACTGGAGGTTTTTCACGAAGTACATATCAATCATGCCTCTGTTCTTCGCTTCAATTTTTCCTCTGTGATCGCACTGGAATTTATCTTTCACTAATGCATAAGTGCTTCCGCTGATATTTACTTTTCCTGTTTCGCCGCTGCTTTCCATTCGTGAAGCAATATTTACTGTATCACCCCAGATATCATAAGCGAATTTTTTAACACCTACTATTCCCGCTACAACAGGCCCGGTATGAATGCCGATGCGAATTTCAAACACCTCCTTGTTTTGTTTTCTTCTCTCTTCAATATGTTCATGCATGTATTGCTGAATTTCCAATGCAGCACTTACCACATCATCAGCATGTGTTTTATTCACAACAGGTAAACCGCCTGCGCACATGTAGCTGTCGCCTATGGTCTTTATTTTTTCGATGTTGTGTTTTTCAATAATGTGATCGAATGCTTTAAAACACCTGTCAATTTCTGCAACCAGTTCAGCAGGTGAAAGCTTTTCTGATATTTGCGTAAAGCCTTTAAAATCGGTGAACATTACGGTTACCTCATCAAACTGTTTCGCCTCAGCGCTGCCTTTTTGTTTCAGTTCTTCAGCCACTTCTTGGGGCAGGATATTCAGCAATAATTCATCGCTGCGCTTTCTCGCTTTTGAAATTTTGTTTCGCTGACGATAAACCACAATTAAAAAAATCAATGCGCCGCCAAAACCTGCAGTAATAGAGTTGCGGATATTTTTTTGCCGTAAATCTTTTTTATCCTGCTCAACTTTTGCAGCAGTTTCTTTCTTATCATATTCATATTGCATGTTCAGCTCAATCGTTTTTTTACTGTTTGCAATATTGTCCATGCTATCCCTTGTTAGAATATGCAGCTTATAATTGAAGTATGCATTTTTCCAATTTCCCAACGCACTGTCGAGAATTTCCCGCTCGCCCATATAGAAAGACCGTATTTTAGGACTATTTAGTTCAGCTGATAATTTTTGTGCTTCCGCAAAACATGTATTTGCTTCACGGTATTTAAGCAAACGGGCATAACAGCTGCCTGCTGAACTCAGAACAGTTGCAAGTTGCTGCTTGTTGGATACTGAACGGTAATGATTAGCGGCGGTTAAAAAATATTGCAATGCCTTCTGCCACTTACCCTCTTTTTTCTTCCAGTTCCCCAAATATTCATTAGCCGCAGCAATCTGCAAGGTATCCTTCACTTCTGTTGCAAGATCAAGCGACATTTGATAATATTTCATCGCTGCATCGGGCTTTGCTGTATTTTGATATATTTTGCCAATTTCAAGATAGAACGAGCACAGATTGTGTATGTCGTTATCTTTTTTCACAGCATCCACACTCTTTTCATAATATTGCAAGGCAATATCATAGTTACCCATATTAAAATAATAATCCGCAAGATTGGAAGTGGTAACCGCAATTCCGTAAAAGTCGCCGAGTTGTTCATAAATTTTGAGGGAAGCCAAATTTGCTTTTGTATATTCCGTGTATTCCCCCATCATGTCGTGCACCCATGCAATTAGTGAATATAAATAGGCTTGTTTTTTAGAATCATCAATTGCACCGGAAACAGTCAATGACTTCGAAAAATATTCCAACGCTTCCGGATAGTTACCAGCATCAGCATAAGTCTGACCTATATTCGCAAGTGCATCTGCAATATTTGATGAGTCCCGCAATTGTTCATACAGTTTCAGGGCCTCAAAATATCTTTTCAAAGCTTCATCAAAATTACTGGAGTAATAATACAAGTGTCCTGCATTTATTTTTGTGCGGGCCGTTCCATCTTTCCATCTGAGCTTTTCTGCAAGTGCAAGTGCAGGCTGTTCATATTTAAAACCCTCAGCAGGTTGAATTTCGCCGTGTGCAAGCATAATATCGTTATACAGGTTCACCTTTTGCGTATCGTTCTTTGCATGAGTGATTACTGTTAGCAGAGAATCAATATATGCACGGTCATTTTTTTGCGCAGCAGCGAAGTGTGCGCATGTAAAAAAGCAACAAAGCAGGAGTAGTGTATGTTTCATTTCAGAAAACAAGCCCGGGTTTGCGTTGTCAAACTTACAAAATCTGTGGAATTTTTATGTTACCGGCCCGCATCTCATTGCATACATACCCGCTAATTTCCCTGCACCTCACATCTCTTACTGTGGCGGGAACCGTGAAGTGAAATAAATGATCTGGTGCTGGTTAATTTATTTCTTTTAATTACTGTTTAAAGAAAACTGAAGAAACACTTTTACCATTTTGTGTTACACTTGCATAATATAAACCGGGCACCAGGTCTTCTATATTCAGGTTCACAAGCCGGGTTTGTGAAATAATATATTGATGTACTGTTTCTCCCGCAGTATTGGTAATAGTTATTACCGACTGCTGATTTGTTCCATCTGGAAGTGCAATTTCAAGCATATCAGTTGCCGGGTTCGGGAACAATTTTATTTGTGCAGAAGGAATATCTGTTTCTGCAATAGCATCCACCGCACCGCAGCATCCTATCCCTTCCAGGTTAGATAAGTAATCATCTAAAGGAAAAAATGCTTCCATTTCACCGGTAACAAAGTTGATCACATACAGGAACAGGTCATAATCTGCATCCTCTCCTGTTACTATCATTAAGTTTTCATCAGGAACAAGCGCTGTGGTGCCTGCAAGTTTTGCATCTATTTCAGGAAATGAGTTAATAATCGTTATATCGCCTGTAAGTGGGTCAAGTGAAGAAACAGTAAAAACACCATCACCATAAAGAGAATAAAATTTTGAAGTGATGCAATCATACACCCAATCCGGGTGTCCGCCATCAGCAGATGTGCTGTTAATAATACTTCCATCCGCAAGGTCTATCACATAAAAATTGTAGTCATCGTCCATGTCCAATCCTATACAGAAAAAGTAATCATGATCCTGATCAAGAGAAGAAGTGTACAGATTGAAATATTGAACGTCAGGATATTCTTCCAGCGTAGTGAGTTCTCCTGTTTCAGAGTTTACAGAAACAACTCTTGCATGCCCGTCAATACTTGAGGTACCGAATATTTTATCCTGCTTACAGCTATGCTGTATCTCTCTGAGGTTCCCGGTTACCAGCGGATTCTTTTTTACACTGCCTGTTAGCAGATCAAGAGTGTATAGCTTGTTCTCTCCGGCATCATTTGTAGACAGAAATATATATTCCTGGCTCTCCTCATCTACTGTTGAATTACCATAATAAACATATACATCAATAAAGGTTGCAATGGGTGTAAAAGCACCACTGGTAATATCTACACTTCCGTACTGTCCCTCATCGTCACCAATGTCACCATAAAAGAATGAATACATATCAGGCTGGGTATAGGCCATTATGTCGGCCAAAAGAAGGAGTGATAGCAGTGTTGATTTCATATATCAAATGTAGGAAATTTATCGAAGAGCGGAGATGCTATCCGGAAAGCCGAACATTCATTTACATTATGGAGAACATTAAAGGCACTAATCGCAGTTGGGAACACCCAAAAAGCAGGGCATTTGATCCTGCATGATGTTTACCCCAATGCAAACAATAAGAATTAAACCTGATACCCTGAGCAGGGAATTTATGCTGACCGTTTTGTTGCGCACACTTTGCACTAAGGGTAGCAGCAAGCTTACAAACCCCAACGACAGCACCCACAAAAAAATAAATAAATTCATAGGAAAATGCTGGCGGCTGTACGGCTGGTTTATTAGCTCCAATATTATAAGAGGAAGCAATAGCAATAAACTTAACAAAAGCGGCAGTTTTAATTTCGAGAGAACGTTTTGCATAATATTGTTATTTATCCCTGCAGGGTTTTAAATACAAATAAAAACAAATTCTTTCATTTAACCCCCGGCATTTAAAATAACATAAAATAAAAATAAATAGTATTTCCAAAGCAGGAATTATTAAAAGTTTTTCAATGCCCGCAATAAATTAAAAGATTTTGTTACCAGTGTTCTTTCACCAACCATAAAATTTAACTCTATAAAAACGAAAGGAATTCCTTGCGGAACCCCTTTCGTAAAATTAATGATACTATAAAAAACATTTAGTCTGTAAGCACAACCAGATATTTTGAAGATTTCCAAAAATTGTCAGGATCACTTATTACTATTTCTTCTATTTCTTTATCTTCTTCAACTAACTGATATGCACCAGTTGGATGTACAGTTACTATTTTCGCATTTTTTGAATTTACCGGTATTTCAGTAAATGTTCTTAAATCAACTTTTGTAAATGCATTGGCATTAAAATCATCAGCTAATTCTTTTGTAGCTCCCAAACCTATAAATCCACCCTCTTTATCTACAACACCTTTTTCTTTTAATTCTTTATAGCTGCCTGATATGTAATAAACAGTATTTAAATCTTCAGTCTGCTCCGCAATTGTAGTTGCCTGCTCCATAGTCACTGAATCTAATTGCATTTTCGCCTGGCTTACTGTTGTTAATTCACCGGTTAAAGTTGTAACCTGAAAATGAGATTGCTCTAATTCTGTTTTAAGAGCCAGAAGTTCAGTTTCTTTTTCTGTTATCTTCTCATTTAAAGCAGCTACCATTTTATCAAGCTCTTTATTTTTATAACTGGAATTTTTATATTTTTTATCTAATTCTGCAACCAGCGTTTTATTTTGTTGAAGCAATTCATTTAAAGTAGCAATACTACTCATGATGCTTTGTTTAGCAGCCGGTTTATTCTCACCTTCCAGTTGATTGGAAATAATTCCTTCCTGCTTTTTTATTTCTTCAAGGTTGGTTTCAATTTCGTTAAAATCACTCAGGTAAGTTGATATTTCATTTTGAGCGTCTTCAAAACCTTTTTGATATTCGGCACTTTGACTTTGAAGAGAACTAACCCGACCTTCGAGTTCATCTACCTTTTTTTGATTGCATCCCGCAAATACAAAAGGTGTTGCCAGTAAGATTAAAATGTATTTTTTCATAATTCTTATTTTTTAATACACTATGAACTTAGAGAAGATTTTGCCAATAAAATAAAATGAAAGTAAATTTATGGTTATCAGTTATTTACGCCGGAAGAAACAAATTATAAAAAGTTATACTAATGTGGAAACCTTCCGCAAATTGGGAAAATGAAATGCATTTAATGCTTATAATAATCCTACTTTATAAAATTTAATTGAAGAGCATTTCAAAATAG
Source organism: Chitinophagales bacterium (assembly GCA_014380545.1). GTDB lineage: Bacteria > Bacteroidota > Bacteroidia > Chitinophagales > BACL12 > JACMJP01. Next base: position 8,392 of record JACMJP010000290.1, read on the forward strand.
TAAAAAATTATTTTTTTGTTTTCTTTCAATTAAAATAAAAGAATAAGTATGCAGTAAAAGCACTGTTACAAAAAAAAGAACAAGCTTCAAAATAAAATATCTTATTTCATTTCATCAAAGTACTTTTTGAAAAATGAGGCTGTTATTATCTAAAATATCTTTCGGATCAAAATAAAGCGGTTCATTGCCTGATATTTTATTGTATTTATTCTGAATGATCTTTTCAACTTCAATTTCCCCGGAGGCATGTTTTAATATAAGAATGCTGATAAGCCCCTGGTTATATTTAAGTTTCTCCCTGCTTTCATTTACTGCTTTTTCATTCTGGCTCTGCTCAAGTTCGGTGAATTCAGTTATTTGCTCCTGTTTTTGAATGCTGTAAAGAGAATCAAGAGCTTTTAAGCTATCCGCTTTTGACAAATTATATTCATTCTCAATAATATTTTTTATGTCTTTTGATTTCTTTGCTGCTGAAAAATCCACCACTGTTTTTGATTTAAAAGTAATATTGCTTTTACTGTCTGAAAGCGGATCTGCATAAGAATTAAAATACAGAAAAGGATTATTTCTGAAATTTTTATATTCTTTATCAGATTTTCTGCTCCGCTCATACACATCATTTAATACTACAAATCCATATCTTATTTCACCTGTCCTGTTATCCTTTATTTCGAATAAAAAGAAATCATATTTACCTACAGCAATACCATTGCTAAGTTTACATGCCGCAAAATCTTTTTTTATCTGCACAGTAGTCAGATGATTGTCTTCACACTGGCATAGCAGGTATGCTGCATTGTATACTGACACTTTTTTATTGATCCTGTCCCCACTTGTCAGAAGGTCAGATATATAATCCACTTTTTCTTTTTTTTCACTTACCGGATATTGTTCAATGGTCATGAATTTACAACCCTGTAAGAATATTACTATAGCAAACAGTAATATAAAATGATATTTAATTTTTCTTAAGGTCATAGCTGTATGGATGTGTTCCTATTCCAAAAAATATTTTATTTACATCATAATTAGGATGCATGGGTGAATTTCCTTTAATGTGTATCCAATCCTGTATAGACCAAAACCTGTAGGATTCAAGGCTTTCATTAAACCTTTTCAAATCACCCATAAAACCTATACTATATTCAAGCGGAGAATCTCCGCCAAAACTGAATTTGAATTTATGTCTTGCAGAATTATAAGCTGAAGAAGTGTATTGCAGAAACTTATCGTCACTATTGTTAAACAGGCTGTCTGTATTTTCATCATAGTGGCGAACATCCATTCCAAGTAAAGTGCCTATTTCATAAGAAAGCGGAGCAAAGCCCGTGAACTGATCAAAACTATATTCAAAATGATTGGGAATAAATTCACTTTCTTTCCTGTGTACGAATAATGTGCCGCCACCTGTCCACCAGCGATCGAAGTTATCTCCGAAAAAGCCACGAATAAAAAGAAACCCAAGATCGTTATAATAGTTAACTGAAATATTTGAAACATTAAAATTTAATGACGCTATCGCCTGGTTTCTCCTGTGGTTATTTAAAATAAAATTAGAACCCAGGTAAATACTATTGCATGACTCTGTTCTCACATTATAATAAGGGCTATTGTTTATAGATCTTGCATATTTAGGATAAGTAATACTGTCGCTGCTTAAACCTGCACCAACATAATTTGTTAAATCTATCTGCAGATCATTTACAAGAGGATTCATATTATTACCTAATGTTTTCTGATAAATGGAAATTGTAGGACTGTAATTTAACGACCACAAGGAAGAATCAAATTCATAATTGGTTACAAGCCCTGCAAAAGCCTGTATGCCCGGATAAAATTTTGATTTTCGTAAGGAATAAAAATATTCTATATTTAAACCTACTCTGAATTCAGTATATAATTTACCATGCTGGGCATTACTGCAAAAACAAACAAAAAGCAAACAAATAAAAGTTACCTTTCTCATAAGTTGCATCAGGTTTATAATGCAATATTATGCATTCTTAAATCACTAAACAATCACCAAAAACGGTGATATTTAACATTGTGTTTCAGCGGCATTCATACCACTAAAATTATATATACCCAAACCCTGCGTTTTTTTTAGCGCAGTGTTTCAATTATATTATTTTATTTATTGGTATTGTGAACCCCGCTTAGATTATAGTGGAACCCTGAAGGGAAATAAAAATTAAAGTAAACACCAGATGATCATACCTTATTGTGTCATCATTAAAGATTAAAAGTATCGTTTTCAATTTCACATTATGCACACACAATGTTCATGTAAAGTCTGTATAACAATACCGGGCTTCTTTTATATCTTATTTATTTTTTTCAAAATCACTCCTTCATTTGCAGACATCTGCAGAAAATAAATTCCCTGCGGAAGGTTAGCGAAGCTGATGCTTATATGATCTGTAAATTTGCCGGTGTAAATAATTTGTCCCAATGAATTTAGTAATGAAATTTTCATTTCATCGCAATTTGCATTACTCACAAATAACATATCCTGCACGGGATTCGGAAATATGTTAACCGCATCGTGTTCGGTAACAGACACATCAGTATGTTTACTGCTATATTCATATTTTGCAACATACATACCTCCGAAAGGATCATCCAGCTCAGGAGTTAATACTCCCCCTGAAGTAATATCGAAGTCTGTTTCAGTATCGGCTCTTATTTGTAATAAATAATTTCCCTGCGGATCCCTTATCATAGAACACACCGGCTCACCTCCACCCCCTCTTACCTGACCTGCCCAATTAAAATTGCCGGTAGAGAGATCATATGATGCAACAAAAATATCTTCGGAGATACCCAAAGTGGTAATAAGAACATGTTCTCCAACACCCGGGTCAAAATCAACCTCATCCATAAAACTACCCATTAAGATCAACTCGTCACCATCAATCATAAGAGACTTGCCAAAATTTTCATTCAGCCATACATCACCAAAACTATGAGACCAGACATAATCGCCAGAAGCATTATATTTTCCAAGGAAGATTGTTAATGCTGCTTCAGATGTATAAATAGCTTCATCCAAACCGGGATCCATGTCTATACTACCATAGTATTTTCCTGTAAGATAAATGTTATGTTCATCATCCACAGCAATAGCATAACTATCTGCAAGATTCGAGAACCCCTGCAAAGTTTTTACAAACAACAGATCACCTTCTGAGTTGTATTTAGCAAAAAACATGTAATCGAAAACATCAACAGCAGGTATCACTTCTGCACCAGACGGATCAAAATCTGCAGAACCTCTGTTCACTCCATGAATATAAATACTTCCTTCATCATCAATCGCCATGGGCCAAACTCTTGGGTTCCCATCACATTCAATAGTTATCACCCATAAAAAATTACCATCTGTATCATACTTTGCCAGATATGTATTTTCATATCCTGACACAGTTCTTAATGCCTCACCCGCTCCCGGGTCAAAATCCACCGTACTTCTGAAAGTGCCTCCCACATAAATATTTCCATCAGCATCACTCTCTATCGTCATGGCAGTTCCATCTTTAAAGACCGGACTTATGCCCCATACATAATTACCATCCTCATCATATTTTGCGATATAAAGATCATACATACTATCAGCAGCAAATGAAGCAATACCGGCACCGGGATCCAGATCTATTGTACCTGAATAAGTACCAGTGATATACACGTTACTTTCATCATCCAGTGTTAAACCACCTGAAAATATAGATACTGTTTCAGTTACACTGATACTTTTAGCCCACAAATAATCTCCGTCACCGCTCATTTTTGCGAGAACAAAATCCATTCCGTCAGAATTAATATCATCAGAAGTTGCGGTCAGATCAAAGGGGAA
>JACMJP010000291.1 GCA_014380545.1 Chitinophagales bacterium
ATTCATGAATTGGATTAATTGCATCACTTGTAGCAGAACCATCACCAAAATCCCATGAATAAGAAGTTGCACCTGTAGAGGTATTTGAAAATATTGCAGTAAGGCCTGCTACAGAATACGTATAATCAGCAACCGGAGGAGCTTCTCCACCAAAATCATCTTCATCAAAGCCAATACCTTTTAAATAAAAGAAATCTGTTTCACTTTCTGTATTTGTGCCTAATTTGCAAACTACTATAGGTAATTCATAATCGTAAGTATCACCATCTTCAATAGCTGTTGGAGATAGTGAAGGATACAATGCCTCAAATTCAATATCGCTTCCTTCAGTAGCAATTAATGTAGGAGTGTATTCAGCACTTGCAACATCATAACCCATAGCATATACATTAGGAATATCATTATTTATGGATAAGGTACTGTCTGATCTTGACCAGGTCAAAAATACTTTTTCACCATCTTCGGTTCTTCCCATTTGCGGGCGGAAATTGTATGCAAGTGCACTTGTGCCAGATAATGTAAATACCTTCTGAATGAAGTTATCAATATTGTTCACTGTCCAGTCGGTCCCATCAGAAGTTGTCATGTGCAACATTGCTGTATATTGAACAAATCCCCCTGATCCATCATCAAACCCTGAAATGAAGAATAATGAGTCCGCAATCGGGTCAGCAGTTGATTTACTATACGTTTCGCTGAAAATATGTAGCCTGTTATCCGAATCAACTGTTATATCCATTGCACTCATATAAGGCAACGCTTCGCCAGTTGCAGTTGTGATAATAAATTCCTGAATTTCCAGATCAGCAGGAAAATCAAAATATGGCAATTCATTCCATGTAAATCCACCGTCTGTAGTCTTATTAACGATAGGGCGGGGATATATAAGCGGGTCACCATCCATAGCTCCTATAATTACAGCATAACCTGTCATACCATCCGGGCCAAAAGCAATATTCCAGTCGAAACCAGCATAGTTCTGTGTACTTCCATCAGCCGGGTCAATATAACGGTATAAATCCGGAACCCAATCGTTTTTACCCCATAATACAGTTTCGGTCAGGTCAATGAATGTTCCACCAATAAGGCGGAGCTTTCCAAAAGTTACAGTATCATTAGATATGTCTCCGGTTGTATTAAAGGTTGGAGAAATAGCATGAATAACACCAGTGCTTGTTACATCAAGCCCGGCGGGAATATATTCTTCAGATACACCATCCCACTGGATGTAATTTTCATCAACAGCACTTCCATCCATAGCGCAAGATCCCTGGTATTGATAACCCCATGCAGAACCTGAAGCAGATACGTCATGTGTTACACCTAAAAATATGTTGTGAGCATTGTCAGGATCAGTATTTCCTGAAGGATTATATATTGCTCCGTTCGGATAACGATTGCCCGCTAAGATTCCGGCATATGAACCGTCGTTAATATCCGGTGTAACAGGGATGTCTGTAGTCCATGTAGCACCGCCATCCGTAGAATAATCATAACTAACACCGCTGGAGCCACCTGTTAAAAGGCCGCTTTGACGATGAGTGAACGTAACAGTATTAATGCTTGGTCTGTATGAAACATGATTTGCTGATTCAACTACAGCGGTTAAAATGTTACCTGCTGAACCCACAGGAATAACAGTAACTGAACTTCCCCTTGAATCACCGGCACTCGCAGCAGCTATTCCGGCAATTTTTGCCGGATGGCTGTAAAATGATTCCTGTTCAAGGTTAATATCTGTGTGATGTTTTAAAGGCTTAGGCCCCTCGGCTACTTTCTTTTGCGCAGCACTTTGTGCAAATACGCCAATACCGAAAAGCATAGTTAGAGTGTAAAGTATCAATCTTTTCATTGCAAATTGTTTAATGGTTAAAAATTTATTTAAGTCAAAGATATAAAGTTAAGTTTATTTAAGATAAAATAATCAAACATTCATACGGGAATATTCTTATAAAGGGAATTTTACTTTGAGATTGCATTTAATGAATACAAGTGTGGATAATTTGAAATTCATGACAATATATTTACCATGAAGTTGTAAAACTGAATAACAGCTTTTCGAAAATAGATGATTTAATTTAATTAATAATTGAAACAACAGAAACGAAAAATCTCAATTTAATACCAGGTAAAAAAATATAATCAGGTTTAATGATTGTATAAAAAAAACTTAAACTATAATAATGATCAGTAATTAATATGTGTTTTACAGAATATGAAATGTATTAAAAACCAAAAAGGGAACTTGAAATTCAAGCTCCCTTTTTTTAAAATGCTGTTTGCAATTTTTACATACCCATTCCGCCTTCGGCAGCAGGAGCACTTGTAGTTGCTTTAGCTTTTTTGGCTGATTTTTTTCCACCGGATTTCTTACCGGCTTTCTTACCAGCTTTTTTTGCAGATTTCTTACCAGCTTTTTTACCAGCTTTTTTGCCGGCTTTCTTAGCTGTTTTTTTTCCAGCTTTTTTAGCTGCTTTTTTTCCAGCTTTCTTAGCTGTTTTTTTTCCAGCTTTTTTTGCTGTTTTTTTGCCGGCAGGACGTCCCCGTTTACCAGCTGCTTTTTTTGTTGTTTTTGCCATTGGAAAAAATTTGGTTACAGCAAAATTAAACACATTTTTATATAATCAAAAAATATTTCAAATTTTTTTGTTGATTTCCACACAGTAATGCACATATTATTGTACATGTAATTTTAATTAAAATTGATTGAAGGAGAATTGCAAATGAAAATATAAATATAAAATGAAATGCATAAATCAAATCAGGAAGATGTAACTAACACATAAATACTATCAGGTAATAATGAAAAAAAAGGAAAATTGATATCAGGATTAATATGTTGTATTTATAAATATCGCATACTTTATAAATGCTGTCACAAATAATATTTTATTGTTCCCGTAAATAAAAGATATAGTCGGTTTGCGGTAATTCTGTAATACCAAGATTGCGTAACATAATAATTAATTGCCCCCGATGATATGTTCCGTGATTCATGCAATGCATAATAATTTGCCATGCACGGCTTTGAAATTCTTTTCCATTTAAAGAGGAATACCTGATTATACTTTCTAAATAATCTTCACTTTTATTTTTTACGAACTGATCAAACTCTTCGCAATGTTTTATAAAATATATTTCATATCCTTCAAAATTATCGCCATATGTTTCGCTTGGCCATGTGGTTAATGAAATACCGTTAAGCCTGCTAAGCCATATAACCTGTGCATCCCAAATATGATAAACTGTCTTGCGCAGACTGGGGAAACTAGTCTGTAAAGCCATGTCCTGCATATCATTTGGCAATAGTGCTATAGTGTCCATCATCTTTTTGTTTGCCCAGATATTATAAGAGGTGTAAGATGTGAGTATTGTTTTAATCATGTTAAAATTTGTATGATTTATAAAAGTGGTTATTGAAATTGAGGTCTTAAAGTTAAGGATACTTATTATTTTAATAAACGCATTTTATTTATGAAATTATCGGAAATGAAATATGGATTGCAGCACTTCAGCGAGGTCAAAGTTTTAATCAATCACATTCATCATTTACTTTTTCAACGAATTAAAAACTTTACATCCTATCATCCTGTCATAATTTCTGTCGTAAGAATGCTGATAAACAAAAACGGTGTAATCATTTTCGGTTTCAAAATAATTTCCTTCAGCATAACTCATATCTAAGAAAGGATTTGTTTTATCAACAAAGGCATACAAATAATTATAATATCCCTGTTTCAGATAAATTGTAGCTTCATAATATTGTCTGTCGAAATCATAGTGCATTTTATTTTCTTCGCTGACAGCATACTGATTAAAATCTCCAACAACATAAAAATCACCGTTACTTAAATAGTAAGGATATTGTAAAGTAAAATGTGCATAAGAATAATCTGCTTCTATTGAAGGATCGTTTGTTAAGTCTGCCATTACAACATAATTCCCGTTAATATCCTGTTCATAATAATATTGTTTAAAGCTTCTGCTCTCATCTATATTTATAAAAACATCATAGCGCTTATACCCTTTTTCAATTTTTATGATGCGATCAGTTTGAAAACGCAAAGTTTTAGTATCAAACCTTCGATACTCTTTTCCGGCATAAAAAACTGTATTGTCATCATCATACTGTATGCTATTCGTATTAATGAAACGGGGTTTTAAATTATACCAGGTATTATCCTGCCTGTTGTTTTGCATCAGCATCACCCTAATTTCATCATACGGGTTTGTGATCTCTGTATTTTTAATATCCACGGTAAAATTTATTTCCTGGTATTCGTTGCGATAATTTATCAAATTCGGGCGGAGCACATTTGCGCTGATGCCTGCAATTTCTTCCCATACATAAAACCTTTGCGTAATAACAGGAATAGTATCATTGTCTTCTTCCCAAACCTGTATCACATAATTTCCTGAAACTTTAAATTGTGCATCATCATTAGGGAATTGAATTTTATAGTGCGTATAATTTTGATATGTGGCAAAAGAAAATGCGTATTCATCCACTGAATTTTTTTCAAACCCGTCAAGGAAATCAAAATAACTCAACCCGGATTGCTCCCAGTTATGATTGCAGTGCGTAAAAGTGTAATAATAATATTGCGTACTGCCCCGAAGATCATCAAACTCAAGCTGAAGATGATCAGCGCTGTTAAGCAATATAATTGGAGGGGTTAGTGCAAGGTCAGTCCGTTTTAGTTGAATGGTTTTAAGGTGAGGCGCTTTTACCTCATTTATATATATAAGAGTGTCATTAGCCGCATACATATAAATATAGGTGTGTGAGAGCAGGAAAAAAAGCAATGTGATAAAGAATTTATGGAAAGTTTGCAGATACATTAGTAAGTAATAGTGAATCGTTATTTGTTAACAGGAATACAAATATCCGATGTTCTTATCAAATGTAACGCAGCCCTTTGTATTTTTATTCTGTAGAACAAATGGTATGGGAAAACATTTACAAACTATCTGTCTGTCAATATTCATATTTTTCTGTTCAGCATGTAATTATAAGTTTCCCGCACATGAAGTGTTGATCAGCAGTGAGCAGATGGGAAAACAATACAACATGATTTATTTGGATTCCGCCGGCCGCAGCTTTCAGAATTATGCAGACAATATTGTAAAACAATTTCAGCAAACATTTTCTTATGCATATGATGCATCAGCCGTAAACAGGTTTAACAACTGTGATAGATTTATTATACTTAATGATACTGAGAAAGAAATTTTTGAGGCTGTCTTACTTGCTATAAAAGAAGATAGCACGATCATTAACCCGCCATCAGATTCTGAA
>JACMJP010000292.1 GCA_014380545.1 Chitinophagales bacterium
CAGGTTTCTTCCTTTATTTTGTAAAATATACCTGTACACATCCGCAAGTGTATCATTAAACTGTTTTGCTTTGGCGGGATTCTTTTCAATAAGATGTGATAATGTATTCAGTGAATTAAAAATAAAATGCGGATCAATTTGGTTCTTTAATGCTTCCAGTTCAGCTTCTGCTTTACTGCGTTCCAGTTTTTCCGCTTTCAGCATTTCGCTTTCTGTTTGTTTTATAAGAAAAACAGTTTCATAAATATGTGCAACAAAAATTACACAGATCACATTCATGAGTGTAACATTGCGCATCACCTGCCAGTTAATTTCAGTATTCACAATACACAAATAATACATCGATATAAAAAAGATGGTAATCGGGATTGTAAATAACATCACCCCTGAAATTAATGTAAGCACTTTCCTGAACGGACTGAAGAACCAGTTGAATTTATCACTTAGTTCAAACAATAAAAACCGGTTACCAAAATAAATGCTGAAAGAAATAAGAAAAAAATATGCGTAGTGAATAAGGATTGTTGTAAACGGATAATGATAATCTATTAAGCCAGTTAAATTCGGAACTGCAAAGGCAAATAAAGGAATTAAAACTATCCTCAAACCAAAGTCATTCAATTTTTGTGTTTGCTCCTCCCGCTTCGGTAGTGAATTTTCCGGTTTCGGTAATGTAATTTCCATAAATTGCTTTTATCTTCATTAAAAGTAAAAAAGAAAATCTATTTTCGAAACACAAAAAACAACTACGATGGAAAAAATAAATTTTCTTGCAGTATTAGCTGCAGCAGTTTCTACCTTTTTAATTGGTGGCTTATGGTATAGCAAAGCATTATTCGGTAAGGCATGGATGAAAGAAAATAACCTCACGGATGAACAACTGAAAACTACAAACAGTGCAAAAATTTTCGGACTGTCGTTTTTATTTTCCCTGTTTATGGCATTTAATCTTGCCATGTTTGTTTCCGATCCTGAAATAGATTTTATGATGACTGTCATCTATTCACTTTGTGTAGGATTAGGCTGGATAGCATTTGGTTTAGCGATTATCGCCTTGTTTGAATTGAGAAGCTGGAAGTATATTTTTATAAATGGCGGATATATGACCATTGCTTTTCTTATACAGGGAATTATTTTAGGTGCCTGGAAATAAAAATTTAATTTTAATTCAAAAATATGCTATGAAGAAAATATGCTTATACTGTTTTCTATTCCTGGTATGTAATATAGTATTTTCACAAACAGCAGAAACAAAACAACAATACCTTGGCGTATTAACGCTTACACAAAAATATCAGACAGATGCCAACTGGACTGAACAGGATGGCAAAATAGTAATGGATCATTTTCAGCGGTTACAGAGATTAGCAAAAGAAGGGGTTATTATTCTTGCTGGCAGAACTCAACTTGAAAGCAATGATCCTGATATGATGGGTTTAATAATTATAGCAGCAACCACCAAAGAGGAGGCGGAAAAAATAATGCATGAAGATCCTGCAGTTATAAATAAAATTATGCATGCTAAAGTTCTTCCATTTGATGTAGCAGTTCAGCAGGAATTATTAACTTCACCGGAAGATAATTAAACACTAACTAAAAATTATGTCATTCATTAACACAGCAGATATCACTGTAAGGGAAGTTGCACCGGGGTTTTTTGGAAAATTCATGCATTCAGACACAATGAGTATTGCTTATTGGGAAGCAAAAGAGGGTGCAGAAATTCCAATACATCAGCACATGCATGAAATGATCGTGAATGTAATTGAAGGTAAACTTCAATTAACAGTTGGCGATGAAACAAAAATTCTTGAATTTGGAACCGTTGCTTTTATTTCTGGAAATGTTCCGCACAAAGCAAAAGCAATTACTGACTGCAAAATAATTGATGTGTTTTATCCCGTGCGGGAGGATTATAAATGAATAAGTGATGAGTGAGCGGTAATGAATATTCTAATTTTGCTATATGATAGACTCTGCCCAATTATTTGATGCAATTGTTCGTGAAAGAAGATCTGTTAGAATTTATGACCAGGAAAATGATTTTGATGGTGATATTGTGCAGCGCAGTTTAGAGAGAGCTGTACTTGCACCTAACAGCAGTAATATGCAGCTATGGGAGTTTTACAGAATTATTGATCCAATAAAAAGAAACCAAATTGCAAAATATTGTATGAATCAAAATGCTGCAAGAACAGCTAGAGAATTAGTTGTTGTGGTTGTGCGTAAAGATAAATGGAGAGAGCGGGCAAAATTCATGTTCAATTATCACAAAAAAAGAATTGGTAATAAAACAAAAACCGAATACACAAAAAGAGATAAACGCAATTTGAATTATTTCGGCAAACTCATGCCCATGTATTATTTCAGCGATTGGTTTGGTATCTGGGCATGGATAAGAAAAATACTTGTTTTTTCAGCATCCTTTTTTCGCCCCGTTATTTGGCAGGTTGGTAATTCTGATTTACGGGTTGTGTCTCATAAATCCGCAGCATTAGCTGCACAAACCTTTATGCTAAGCATGCATGCAGAAGGTTACCACACCTGTCCGATGGAAGGATTTGACAGCTGGAAAGTAAGAAGATGCATGCAACTGCCTTATGCTGCAGAAATAAATATGATCATTGCATGCGGGAAAGGAAAACCGGAAGGAATTTATACCGAACGAATAAGAGTGGATAATAAAGAAATTATTTTTTCTATTTGATAATTTCAAATTCAGAAATAGTAGGATAATGATCTGATGTTTTTGTTTTTATTCTTTTATGAGAAAGTATCTCAAAATTATCTTCGTCAAATAACATGTAGTCAATACGTAAGAACGGCATCATAATAAATGTATTACCCATGCCGAGACCTGTTTCGAGAAATGCATCCTGCAGATCATCCGCAACAGTATGATAGGTATACGAAACGGGAGTATCATTAAAATCTCCGCAAATAATTACAGGATTGGGTGAATTTTTAATTGCATTATTTACGGAATCAGCCTGAGCAGCCCGCATACGAAATGCAGAATTTAATTTATTTACCACCCGGTCTGTATTAAAATTTGTTTCCCCGCTGCCCTCTATCGGATCAATAAATTCAAGATCATGATGGGTAAGTTGCGTACTTTGCAAATGCGCAGTGAATAGCCGGATTAATTTACCATCAATGTCAATATCAGCATAAATTGTTGCATTGAGTTTACTCACATTCTTGTATGGTACAACACCGGAGTCTTTGATCGGAAATTTTGAAAGAATAATTACGCCAAAACTTCTTGTTTTTTTTCTGTTCTCATAAGCTTTAAAATAATAATAGTGTTTCAATCCTGTGCCCTTTAATAATACATCCAAATTTTTTTTCTGATCTGATTCATTTTGATAGGTATTAAATTCCTGCAAACAAACTATATCTGCTTTAGCATCAATAATTGTTTTTATCATCGGATCCCTGTTCTTATAGGGTGTCTCAGGATTATAAGCATCCAGACCTTTCACATTCCATGAAAAAAGTTTAATCGTGTTTGCACCTTCTGTAGTTTTATTTCGCATATTAAATGCGAAATAGTCTGTATGCGATCTGAAGCCGATTAAAAACAGGATAAGAATGATGAAAAATATTTTCCGTTTTGCAAAAAACCAGTAGAGCAGAAAAAATAAATTCACGATCATTATGGGAAAATAGCCTAAACCGAAATATGCCATGAACCAGAATTTCGCAGGATTAATATATCTTGCTGCATAACTTAATAACAAAGCAATAGCAGCAAGAATTGTAAAAAATAAAATTATCTTATTATACCACTTCATTATTTTTCTTTGCTTACGGTAAATAAAAATTCTTTTTCAGCAGCGTTTAAACTTTCGTAACCGCTTTTAGAAATTTTATCTAAGATAGCATCTAATTTTTTTTGTCGGTCATCCGAAACTATGGATTTAGTTTTTTTGGGTGCAGTATTTACATATACAACTTTTGGCTTTCTGCTGCGATAATTTTTAATTCTATCTTCCAATTTAAAATACCAGTTAAACCAGTTATATCCTCTCTGATAACTTTTAATGAATAGAAACCCTGCAAGCGCTCCGCCAAGATGCGAAAGATGTCCGCCTTCATTGCTTCTGGCAGAAATGCTTACGATATCAATTAAAATGGCAATGAATGCGATATATTTTAATTTAACTGCCCCGATTAAAATTAAAAATACCGTGTAATCAGGAGCAAGTGTCGCCGCTGCAACAACTATGGCAAGAACTGAAGCAGAAGCACCAAAGAGAACCGCATTATTTTGAAAAGCCGGCGATAGATTGTATGTGACCATAAACAGAAGTCCACCGATAATTCCACCTGTGAGATATAATGGAAAAATATATCTGCTATTTAAGAAGTCGAGTATTATACGTCCGAAAAAATAGAGGTATAACATATTAAATAAGATGTGAAAAATACCAAGCGGGTCATGCAGGAATTGAAAAGTGATAATACTCCAGGGTTTTATTATAAATTCACTTAGTTTCGCCGGAAAATAAAAATGATTCAGAAAGCCAGTAAAAATTTCCTGTCGACCACTCAATGTAAAAATTAATAAGATGATACTTTGTATTACAAAAACAAGCACATTGATCAGCAGTAATTTTGTAATTACCGAGCCGTACCTGTATTTATTTTTTATATCAGTTATCATATTATTTTAATAGAATCTTCTTTTATCTTTTCCCCAAATCTTAATTAATATAAACCCAAATAAGGCACCGCCAAGATGTGCAAAGTGCGCAACATTATCACCGGGACTGTTTACAAATCCCATATAGATTTCAATTCCGATATAAATCAAAATGAAGTATTTCGCTTTAATTGGAAACAGAAAATACACATATAATAATGTATTTGGAAACAATAAACCAAAACCGGCGAGTACTCCGAAAATAGCACCTGAAGCTCCAACCACAGGAGCAGAAACTATGCTTCTTATCGTTTCAATTTGAGGCTGTGAATAAGTACCAAGATTTTCCGGAGTTAATACGCTCCCTGTAATTTCATATAACTGAAATGCTCCTGCTACCTGATGTAAAATAACAGCACCAAATCCCGTAATAAAATAATATAATAAAAATCTTTTCGGTCCCCAAACATTTTCCAGAACAGAACCAAACATCCACAAAGCAAACATATTAAAAAAGATATGCGCAATACTTCCGTGCATAAACATATGAGTCACCAATTGTACGGGCTGAAAAAATGGAGAATCAAAATAAAACAAACCCAAATTTTCATAAGTCCATTCTGCCCATACCTGCTGGGCTAAAAACATTAATACATTTATAATGATTAAATTTTTAATTACGGGGGGCAGAACATTAAACCCTCCCATTCCTATTTGTGCCATCTTCCTTAATTATTTTTCTGAAATTGTTTTGCTAAATCTTCCAAACTAAATGTTACACAGGTTAAATTTCCATGAGGTGATACATACGGTGTTGCACATGCAAATAACTCATCAATCAATAATTTAATTTCTTTCTGCGAAAGTTTTTTCCCTGCACCCACTGCATTACTCCTTGCAAAACTTTTTGCAATTGTTTCATGCTTGCGCATTCGCAAACCTGAAATATCTGCTTTACATTGTTCCAGTAATTCCTCTATCACCTGTTGTTCATTTAGTATTTCAAATTCCCCGGGAATGCCATGTACTACAAAAGTATCTTTTCCGAAAGGCTGAATATCAAACCCCAAATTATTTATCTCATTTAATATTTCATTTAATAACGCTGCATCCTGCGATGAGATGTGTAATGTTTTCGGGAATAATTGCTGTTGTGTGTGCGATTTTTTTTCGTGTAATCTTTTTAAATATCTTTCAAACAAAATGCGTTCATGCGCTGCCTGCTGGTCAATAATTAACAAGCCTGATTTAATTTGAGTAATGATATATTGGTTGTGAATTTGAAAAGCTACTATTTCATTGTCAATAATTTCATCTACATCTTCTTTATACATTTCAAACTTCTGCTGCGTAACAAATTTTTCATGAATATTTTTTTCTGCAAAAAAGTGATCTGGCGCTATTGTTTGAAATCTTTTCTTTTCTTCCACAGCAACATCTTCATTTAATTTACTCTGCATTGTTTTAAATTCTGAAGGTTGTTGCAATTGCGGACGAATAAATGCGGGCAAATTTGCAAACGTAGGGTCCTGGTCAAAATCTAAAGTTGGTGTAATAGAATATTGCGATAATGCATGTTTAATTGCAGCCTGAATAAATGTGTAAATTATTCTTTCATCCTCAAATTTAATTTCCTGTTTTGTGGGGTGAACATTAATATCCACTTTTGCAGGGTCTATATCAATAAAAACAACAAACAGCGGATATGTATCATCCGGTAATAATTCATCATAAGCTGTAAGAATAGCATGCTGCAAATAGGCCGAACGGATATACCTGTTATTTACAAAAAAGAATTGTTCGCCTTTGGTTTTTTTTGCGCTTTCAGGCTTACCGATAAACCCCGAAATATTTGTAACGGAAGTTTGTTCTTCAATAGGCACTAGTTTTTCGTTGTACTGGTTTCCGAATAATTGCACAATACGCTGCCGCAAATTTCCGGGTTTCAAATGAAAAATTTCCACTCCATTATGATGCATACTGAAGAAAATATCAGGATGCGCTAAAGCAACTCTTTCAAACTCATCAATAATATGTTTTAATTCTACTGTGTTTGATTTTAAAAAATTTCTTCTTGCCGGAACGTTGTAAAATAAATTTTTAATGGAAACAGATGTTCCCTGCGGAGCCTGGCAGTGTTCCTGACTTTTCACTTCAAACCCTTCTATCAAAATTCTTGTACCCAATTCTTCACCGTCAAGTTTTGTTTTCATTTCCACCTGCGCAATTGCAGCGATACTTGCTAGTGCCTCTCCCCTAAAACCCATCGTGCGGATCGCAAAAAGATCATCCACCGTTCTGATTTTCGATGTTGCATGTTTTTCAAAACACATTCTTGCATCCGTATAGCTCATGCCACTGCCATTGTCAATCACCTGCATCAAACTTTTCCCTGCTTCCTTTACGATCAGTTTTATCTCGGTTGCTTTCGCATCCACAGCATTTTCCAACAATTCCTTGACAGCACTGGCAGGGCGCTGAATTACTTCACCAGCAGCAATCTGGTTCGCAATAGTATCCGGTAATAAATGAATGATGTCTGCCATTGGCGCAAAGTTCACCAAAAGAAAATTAATAGAGATGCTAAATTTCTGACGGTTCTGATAAAAATTTATTGCTGCATCCAATTATTTTTTTAAAAG
>JACMJP010000293.1 GCA_014380545.1 Chitinophagales bacterium
CATAGATGAATAGCAGAGAACAACAAGGAATGCTATATTGGCAATTTTTCTCATCGGGTTTTGATAGATCTTTTATTCCACAGTTCAAAATTCAGGTTCTTTCTGTCCATAAACAAGAATTCTTTTCATATGATATAATACCCTTATATTTGCGAATATAAACTTAAAGGATGGAAAACCAGCAACTTATAAAATATTTGTATGGCTGAACATAATAAGTCAATTATCAGCACATTTTGGGAAATCTATCGCAATCTTGACAAAAATGAGAAGAAGGAATTTTCTGTATTTGTAGAATCATCCATATTCAATAAAAAAAATGCCTTAAAAAGCATTTTGCAGGCCTGTGTTCATTTTGAAAAAGAACGTGTGGTGTTTGACCGTCAAACGCTTTATGCAAAAGCATTTCACGGAAAAGAAATCAATAAACAAGTGCTCAACAATTATTTTGTTGAGCTTAAAAAATTATTACTACAATTTTTGCAGATCCGGTGGGTATCAAATAAACCATCTTTACATAAGTGGGCACTTGCTGAAATGTATCTGCAAAAAGGCTTATTTCAACACTTTGAAAAATTGGAGGAACAGACATTTAAAAATACAGAAATATCTGCTGAAGAATCTTTTTTTAATTACAGACTGCAATCGTTGTTTGACGAATATGCTGCAACACATGCAAAAAAGAAAACCTACACCAAGTTAAATACGTCCTTGCTCCAATTTAATACGTTCTATTTTTTAGAATCCCTGCGCATGTATTGCGAACTCGTCAACAGGAAAAACCTACGGATCGCTGCCTTTGATGAAAAGGCCATGAAAACGTTTTTATCATATTATGAAAGCTCATTGCAAAATCGCAATCAAAATCCATTACTGGAAATATATTATTTTATTTTATTATTTCTGCTTGACGAAAAAAATGAAAAAGCATTTGCACATTACAAAAACAATCTGAAAGAATATTTGCATCAAATTCCCATGCGCACAGCACGTGATATCTGCCTGTTCGGACAAAATTTTTGCATCAAACATATTAACCTGAATAAACAAAATTATTTGCACGAACTATTTGAATTATATAATCTGATGTTACAGCACCGTGTGATCTATGATGGGCAATATATGACCGAATGGACTTTTAAGAATTATATCACAGTCGCCCTGCGACTGCAGGCCTTTGATGAGGCTGAACAATTCATAGAGGTTTATCATGATAAGCTATTGCCTGATGTACGTTTCAACGCCTTTCATTATAACCTGGCGGCGCTCTATTATGAAAAAAATGATTTTGTGCGTGCCATGGATGAATTAAATAAAATTCACTTCAGAGACACTGTGTATTATTTGGATGCCCGCAGCATATTATTAAAAATTTATTTTGCAGAGGAAGATTTTGAAGCGCTCGCTTCATTGTATCATTCAGTGCGTGTGTATTTACTGCGCAATAAACAGGTTAGCCGTAAACAGGCTGATCTGTACAGAAATTTATTTTTATACACCCATAAATTAGCAGCTTTATTGGGTAAAAGAAGTTTTGTAAAAGAAACAGAGTATGCAGAAGCACATGTAAAACTATTAAAGAAAGTAGAGCAAAATGCTGTGGCTAATAAAAATTGGCTCATCAAAAACCTGACAGATGCCGCCTGATAAGTTCAATGTGGCAGAA
>JACMJP010000294.1 GCA_014380545.1 Chitinophagales bacterium
AAGACATCCAGCCTTCATTTTTTGAAATTACCGTTGCAATGGCTTTTGATTATTTTGTGAAGGAGGAAATTGATATTGCACTAATTGAAGTGGGCTTAGGCGGAAGATTAGATTCAACAAATATTATTTCTCCTCTCCTTTCTATAATTACAAATATCAGTTATGATCACATGCATATGCTTGGAAATACACTCCCCGAAATTGCATCTGAAAAAGCCGGGATAATTAAACAAAATATTCCTGTTGTTATAGGAGAATATAATGCTGAAACATTTCCTGTTTTTTTAGAAAAAGCAAATAGCGTTTCCGCACCCATTTACCTGGCTGAAGAAAATATTGACCTGAAAGTTGAAGAAAATGATGCTGAAAAATTAATCGTAAATGCCTCGTATATGCAACAACTTGTTTATCCGAATCTGCAAATCGGGTTAAAAGGAAATTATCAAATAAAAAATACGAAAACAGTTTTACAGGCAATTGAAATATTAAGAGAAAAGGAAATTGAAATTCCTGAAGAAAACATTTATGATGGCTTATTAAAAGTAAAAGAAAATACAGAGTTTGAAGGAAGGCTGCAGGTTATTTCCAAAACCCCATTTATCATATGTGATTGTGCACATAATGCTGCCGGTTTACTGAGTTTATTTGAACAAATATTGAACATGCCGCACAAAAAATTGCACATTGTAATGGGTATGGTAAATGATAAAGACCCCTCTTTAAACCTGAAAGAATATCCTGAAAAGGCTTCTTATTATTTTTGCAGACCATGTATTCCAAGAGGATTGGCAGTCGAAACACTGCGCAATCTTGCAACTACATATAATCTTACAGGCTCATCTTATCAGTCTGTGAAAGAAGCTATACAGGTTGCCCGGACAAATGCTGGCAACAATGATATTATTCTTGTCTGCGGCAGTATTTTTGTTGTTGCGGAGGCGCTTGAATATTTTAAAAGCGATACCAAATATTCACCAGCGGAAAATATTAAACAAAATTTTTAAACTCTATATTCATAACATCAATTAATTATTAACGACATCCGGAACAAAATGAAAAATATTTTACTTCTCTTCTTTCTGTCATTTTCATTTAATCTATTTTCTCAAAATGCCCATGAATATCATGTGAAAATAAAAGGCATGGAAGATACTGTTATTTATTTCGGACATCATTACGGGGATAAACAATATGTTATTGATACTATACCTACGAATGCAAAAGGCGAAGCTGTAATTGCAGGAAGTGATACATTAAAGGGAGGCATTTATTTAGTTGTGATGCCCAAATTAAAAAACAAATATTTTGAATTGATTATTAATGAACCAACCTTTAGCTTAGAAACAGATACAACAGATTTTACGGTATATATGAAATTTAAAGGTTCACCGGAAAATACAGCTTTTTATGACGACCTGAATTTTATTAATACAAAAAGAAAAGAAGCTGATCCATTAAAAGAAAAATTAAAGACCCTTGAAGCAGAAAGTGAAGAAGCAAAAAAATTAAAAGATGAACTTATTGCAATTAATAAATCTGTGGAAGACGAAAGAAAAAGCATACAAACAAAGCACCCTGAATTGTTTTATGCAAAATTCCTGAAAGCTCTTGAAGATGTGAAAATACCCGAAGCACCGGTTAATGCTGACGGCACAAAAGATTCCTTATTTGCATATAAATATGTAAGGGCGCATTTTTTTGATAACATAGATTTTGGTGATGACCGTTTTTTGCGCTCTAGTTTATTACAGGCAAAAATTAAAAAATATCTTGACAGTTATGTTCCAAGGATTCCTGACTCGATAAGCGTAGCAGTTGATTATATTATTAACAAAGCAAATGCAAATACAGAAGTATTCAAATTTGCGGTTGTAACTTTATTAAACGACTATGCTAATTCAAAGATCATGGGCATGGATGCTGTCTATGTGCACATGGTTGACACCTATTATAAAACCGGAAAAGCATATTGGGCAGATGCAACAGCGTTATATAAAATTACAAGCCAGGCAGATAAGATAAGACCAACTTTAATTGGAAAAATTGCACCAAATATTCTTTTACAGGACTCTTCAGGACATGATATACCGCTTTACAGCGTCAAAAAAAAATATACGGTTATCTTATTTTGGGATGTTGACTGCAGCCACTGTAAAAAGGAAATGCCTAAACTGGAACTTGCATATCCACAGATAAAAGAACGCAATGCAGAAGTATATGCAGTGTATTCGCAGGAAGAATGGGATAAATGGAAAAAACAATTAAAAGAAAAAAATTACCCCTGGATAAATGTAGGAAATGTAAGCATGAAAAGTAATTTTCAATCGCAATATTATGTTGACCAAACACCCATGATATTTATTGTAAATGACAAAAAAGAAATTATTGCAAAGAAAATAGCAGTGGAACAAATCGTGGAAGTTTTAGATAACTACAACGCTATAGAAAAGCAGCAAAAATAAACCCTGAATAATTGCTAAACCGGATATAATGAAATGATCTGCACTGCACTGAGTACATAATAAATATTACATCGCCAACTTTCACAATTTGAATTTCCTTAAATTTTGTTATCACATTATATTTACCGAACTCTAATTGCATATTTATCATTTAATTAATTGAATAAATTAAGAACAGATTGAAAATGAAAGAAAAAATTAAACGGACTGAAGAAGAATGGAAAAAAATTCTTACGCCAGAGCAATATGATGTTCTCAGGAAAAAAGGAACGGAGCGCCCCTTTACGGGAAAGTATGATACGTTTTTTGAAAAAGGTATGTATGTATGTGCGGGATGCGGGCAGGAACTGTTTGCTTCTGGTTCAAAATTTAATTCAGGCTGCGGATGGCCCGCATTTGATGCGCCTCTTGAAAAAGAAAGTATTGATGAAAAAAAGGATGTGAGTTTTGGAATGCACCGTGTTGAAATATTATGCAGTAAATGCGGAGGACACTTAGGGCATGTATTTAACGACGGACCCACAGAAACAGGAGAACGCTATTGTATAAATTCTGCTTCTATTGATTTTAAAGATGAACAAGAGAAGGACATTGCCTGATATTATTTGGCTTTTTTCAAAGTAAAGCCAAGTGTGGAACCTTCACCGGGAGTGCTCCTTATTGAAATAGTTTGCCCATGTGCTTCAACAACATGCTTTACAATAGAAAGACCTAAACCTGAACCGCCAAAATCACGGCTACGGCTTTTTTCTATTCTGTAGAATCTTTCAAATACTCTTTGCAGGTGTTCTTTTGCTATGCCAATTCCATCATCAGAAATTTCAATGAGTATATTTTCTCCCATATTATAAATTCCTGCACTCACAATTCCATTGTCTTTGCCGTATTTAATTGCATTGGAGACAAGGTTCACTAATACTTCCCGCACTAATTTTTTATCGGCAGAAACATAAAAAGATTTATCGCACCCTTCTTTAATGCGCATTTTTATTTTATGATTCTTAGCCACTATCTCCAGGTCATCAAAAACATCTTTTGTTAATTCAGTAACATCAAAGTTTTCATATTGCAATGGTAGTTCTCTTGTCTCAAGGTTTGCAATTGATTCAAGGTCATCCACCACAGTTACCATTCTTTCCACATTGCGCATTGCCTTCTGTAAATAAGCAAGATTAATTTCCGGGTCATCCATTCCGCCATCCAATAAAGTTTCAAGATATCCCTGTATGCTTGTTATAGGAGTTTTTAATTCATGCGAAACATTTCCGAGAAATTCTTTTCTGTACATCTCTGACTTTTTCAGCTGGTCAATTTCCATGCTCCTGTCTTTTGCCCATTCCAATACTTCATCCCGCATATCGTCAATAACATCACTGCGCATATTCACTTTCTGATCTGTAATTTCTTTTGTTGATTTCAGATCATGAATATTTTTATAAATAAGTTTTATTTTCCTGTAAATAAATTTTTCCAGCGCAATATAAAAACTTATGTATGCAAGTATGCCGGCTATAAAAGGAATAGCAATAAACCTGACCCAAACAGTTTGCAATGGCTCAAAATAATAAATAAGCAGTTCAAGTATTAAAATAAAAACAGAAACAAGAAGTGATACCCTTAATACAACCTGTGCCGGTGTAATATTCTTCATTAATGATCAAATTTATACCCTATACCCTTCACGGTTTTTATATAGTCTTCTCCTATTTTTTCCCGCACTTTCCTTATATGCACATCTATAGTTCTGTCGCCGACAATTACATCCATTCCCCAAATTTCGTTAAATATCTCATGCCTTGTAAATACCCTGCCGGGTTTTGAAGAAAGTAATTGTAAAAGTTCAAATTCCTTTTTTGCAAGGCTTATAGGAGTGCCATTTTTAAATACAAGATATTTTTCTTTATCAATAACCAGGTCACCAAATGTTTGTTTGCCCTGGCTTCCACCTGGTGGTGAAGTTCGCCTGAGCAATGCTTTTAGCCGGCTGGTGAGCAACCTGGGTTTCACAGGTTTAGTAATATAATCATCGGCCCCAACATCAAATCCCTGAACCTGAGTGAAATCTTCACTGCGGGCGGTTAGAAAAGAAATAATAGTATTATCAAATTCAGGCATGCTGCGCAGTTCCCTGCAAACCTCAATGCCATCCATTTCGGGCATCATTATATCCAGCAAAATTAAATTTGGTTTTTCTTCCATCGCCTTTTGAAGCGCCTGTTTTCCGTTATTAGCTTTGATAACTTTATACCCTTCCTTTATGAGGTTATATTCAATAAATTCAAGTACATCCTCTTCATCATCCACTATAAGTACTTTAACTTCTTCTGCTGCCATAATTAATAATTTAGCGCTAAAGTAAGATCGCTGTGTTACTTCCACTTCAATTCAAAGTTAAGATAGTTTTAATTTAAGCAGAAATTAATGTTGAGTAAATCATACAATTTGATCTTCCATTGTGCTTTGATGAAAACTAAAAATAAGGGTGTTATTCAGCCACAAGGCAATAAGACTTGTACAGGATCATATAATCAACTACACTTTGTATAGCAGTTGTGCGCATATCCCTTTTTAAGGAATTGTTGGTTAATACATTCCTGGTTATCTGCCAGATGCCACACCAGTTATAATCAAATTCCTTTTGCGCTCCAACAATGGCATGAACAAGATGTGCAGTATAACTTGTGTTAAGTTTTTCCTTTGCCATCGTTACTATTTCAAAAGATTCAGCAATATTAAAATAATCATCCATTGCCAGCAGATAGCCGAAGCATAAAAGGTTGCTGCCGGAAAGATCATTCTTATTTAACTTTTCGGCAGTGGTATTGTTTTGTTTTGCAAGATGATCCAGAAAAACATGAGAGTTTTTATTTCCTTCATAATTCCAGCCAATCGCATTAATAACTGCAACCTTCACATCCATTAAATTATTTTCATCAGAAAGATAAGACGCAATTTTTTCATCCACTGAACCTGTTTCTATTGCATAATTCACAATTTCATAATCAAGATACGCAGGATAAATATATGTGGAGGTAATGGGCGAATCAGCTTTTGTATTTACAATGAATAATGTGGAGAAAAACAAACAGAGAAAAAATTTTTGCATGGTTTATTTATTATTTGTTAATTGAAACAATTCAGGATTTTGATAAAAGAGATAAATAATGGGTATAAAAATAATAAGTGCAATTACAAGCGGCACAACAATACTTCTCTTTTCAAATTTAACACCTTTACCAATATATTTTTTCCATAACACATCAGATAAAATAATTGCGCCCGCAACAGGTAATAAAATAGAAATAAAATTACCGGTCGGAATTTTAATTGCCGCATATCCCTGTAGCAATGTATATAAAACGGAAAAAATAATTACAGGCAGAACACCTTTTTTATTTACTTTAAAAACATTTATTGCCAATAATATTCCGCCGGTGAGTGGTGAAAAGAAAAGGGAGAAACCCAATATTGCCATTTGGGAATACAAAGGTGTTGTCACCGTTAATGCTTCGGAGTTATTTTGTCTGTCTGTTTCAATTCTTTCTGTTTTAGTTTCAACTTCCGCAGGTATAATTTCTTTTTCTAAATTTGATTGTATACGATCCAGTGAGGGATGAGATAATTTCCTGTTTTGTATTTCCCAGATGGCAGCCTGTAAAAAACCATTAACATATTTTTCAAAATCCCGCATTACATCCAGTAATTCTTCATTCGATTTCTTTGCAACTGTTCTTGAATATTCGTTCTCTCTTACCGACATTTGACAAAAATTTAATTGACTATGCTTACAAAGGTAATGGGTTTTTGTATTCTGATGAGTAATATAACGTTTGCGCAGGTTGAAAATTTCAATACAACAGGGAAATTTAAGTTTATAGATACACTATCAGTACCGGCGCTATACACTGTGAATCCCGGACAATTAAGCAAAAATGGTGAATATTATAACCTTGGTTTGTATTACGATACGGATGACACAACTTATTCAAATTTGTTTTCCATTAATATGAAAAAGAAGGTATCTCCCTTGTCTTTCAATTTAATTCCTCCTGCAGGCTACCAGGAATTTTTTCAATGCTCAGAAACTTATAATAAAAAGACAATCGTGTTTGTTGTAAATAATTTCAAAGGCTGGGGAGGAAATGATATTGCTATAGCTGAAAGGGATGAAAGTGGAAATTACATTCCCCGTGTGCTTGATGAAATTAATTCCGCTGATGTGGCAGATGCTTATCCATGGATTTCAGGTGATGGTTTGCGTATTTATTTTGTGAAAGAACAAACCATTTATATTGCAGAAAGAAAAACCGCAACAGAAAAATTTAATACTCCACTCCCTTTAAAGTTTGAAGGTGATGTACAAACACCAGTTCTTTCTATCTGGTTAAGCAACGACGAAAAAAAATTATTTTACATAAGTCAGAATATTATTTACACAGCGACCCGAAAAAGTATGAATGAAACATTTTCTTTACCTTCTGTATTCACAAATGAATTTAAAGACTTTGAATTTATTTCAAGTTTAAGTTTTACGCAAAAAATGAAAGATCTTTATTTATATTACGCAGGTGAAACAACTAAAATATTACACTACAAATTAAAATAATGTGTGGCTGCAATAACAAAAGCAAGAGATAAATTTTTCTGGATATGCGTCGGCTTCGGTATCATAATGACGATTTATTTTTTGTTTACTTATTTAACTGATGAACAAACTGGTCTTTCAAACTTCACTTTATTTAAGTATGAAAAACAATTTGAAATTTATATACCAGAATATTTATTGCCTCAAGATAGTATTTATCAAAAAGCGGCACTTCAATTTTCTGATTTCAGGCATGAAGTGTTTTTTGTAGTAGTTGTTGAAAACAAAACTGATCTTGAACAACAGGGTTTAAAGCCCACACTGGCAGAATATACAACCTTTGTGCAAACCACTTTAAAAAATGCAATGGAAACGGCTACAAGAATCAGTATTAAAAAAAATTCTATCAACGGTTTAAACGCTATAACAAATGAATTAGACGGAGTGTATGCAGGGCAAAAGGTGTATTATATTTTCACAGTGGTGGAACATGAAAAATATTTTTACCAGATCATAAGCTGGACAAAAGACAGCATTAAACCCGAGGTAAAAAAGGATATCTATGCTGCAACACAAACATTCACAGTGCTACAATAAGCTCTGCACTTGCTGCTGTATATTTGCAGCATGAAATTAAATTCACTAAAAAATATTTTTATTTGTTCATTGCTTACTGCAAATGTTACATTTTATTTTGTGTCCTGCAAAAATGAAAAAACCGAAACTGTTGCAGAAAAACAGGACACAGTTAAGAAACAAATGCCTGTATTTTCAGGAATTGTTGTGTATGAAGCAACAGCAGTTTCAGATGTAAAAAATGATGTTGATCTTTTTTACAGTTTTGCGCCAAACAAAGTGGAGATTTATTTTGCTGAAAATAAATTCAGGATGATAGAATATGGTGGTTTATCAGGGGGTAATATTTTTATCGACCTTAACGAACAAAAGGCATGGCACCTTGATACCATAAAAAAAATTGCGCACATGGGTGAGTACAGCGATTTTGACAATGCAAGTGATATTATTAAGGAACAGATGCCCGATCATTTTTCTCCAACACTTGAAGCAACAACAGAAACAGAAAACATTTTGGGTTATGATTGCAGAAAGTATAAAGTTCTGCGCTCCGGTTTTGTGCGCCCTGAATCCGAAACATTT
Organism: Chitinophagales bacterium; assembly: GCA_014380545.1. Lineage (GTDB taxonomy): Bacteria > Bacteroidota > Bacteroidia > Chitinophagales > BACL12 > JACMJP01. The sequence goes on from JACMJP010000294.1 coordinate 8,206, forward strand.
ATCTGGGCAACAGATGCATTTCAATTTCCGCATGCCCGTTACGATGTGCAAACCGATATAAATAAAGTTACTGCACCAACCCCTCTTATTCTAGGATATAGAGATGGTGCTGTTTTAAAAATGACCATTAACGATGATGGTTTACTTGTTACTTATACTATTACTAAGTTGGATACGAATCAAAATAATTCTGCTATATTCGGCATTCCAAAAACGTACACAATACAATGAAGAATTTTCTTTTACCAGTGCTTCTGTTTTTACACATTTTTTCCTTTGCCCAAACAAAAGAACGGGTGAAACTTCTTACACAGGGAGTGGAAACAAGTATTCGTGGGTTAAGTGTGGTTGATGAAAACATTATATGGGCAAGCGGCAGCAATGGTTATATAGCAAGAAGCACAGACGGTGGAAATAACTTTAAGTTTCAGCAAATATATCCTTATGATAAAGCGGAACTCAGGGATATTTATGCATTTGATTCTAATACTGCAATTGTAATGAGCAGTACGCAACCTGCATGTATTTTAAAAACAGTTGATGGAGGAAAATCATGGAAAAAAGTTTTTGAAGATTTAAGGGCTGATGTATTTCTTGATGGTTTTGATTTTTGGGATAAACAAAAAGGTATTTGCTTCGGAGACCCTATCAGCAATAAATTTCTTTTACTTACAACTACTGATGGTGGTGATAACTGGAAATATATTGATTCTGCATTCTCTCCTGTTGTACAGGAAGGAACTGCAGCTTTTGCGGCAAGCGGCAGCAGCATACAATGTTTAAAAGCGGGGGAAGTATATTTTGCAACAGGCGGAACGGAAGCTGTTTTATTTTTTTCTGCTGACTATGGTTTAACATGGAAAAGAATTGAAACACCAATGCCGGTAGGTTATGAAAGCTCAGGAATTTTTTCAATTGATTTTCTCGATAAAAAACATGGTTGTATTGTTGGCGGGGATTTTACACTGCAAAATGCAGTGAGCAATAATTTTTATTATACAAAGAATGGGGGCAAAACATGGGAGCCTGCCACCGCCATGCCTGCGGGTTACCGTTCCTCGGTAAAATATATTGATGATTATTTTTTGCTTGCATGTGGTAATTCAGGAATTGATGTTGCGTATACGCAGTATTACAGGTTTACGAATTTCAGTAATAGTAATTACAATGTTATTGCAACAGATAAGGAGAGAAAAATTGTTTTTATTGCAGGCAATGACGGTAAAATAGCCATGATGAAAAAATAATTATATCTTTCGAAACAATTATAAAAATATACACTACGTTTAAATACACAATATGAAAAATTCTATAGGAGCAATAATTATCGGCATTGCAATTATTATTACCGCAGCTATTCTTGGCGGCTCATTTAAAAACCGCTATGCTTACCAGGATACAATTAATGTTACCGGGTTGGGCAACAGGGATTATGTGGCGGACCTTATTGTGTGGAACGGATACTTTCAGCGCAAGAGCATGGAAATGAAATCTGCCTATGAACAATTAAATAACGACCGGGAAACAACAAAAAAGTATTTGATTGGAAAAGGCATTAATGAAAATGAGATTGTTTTTTCTTCTGTGAACATAAGTAAAGATTATGAAAGCTATTATGATGATAACGGAAAATATCACAGCACTTTTTCAGGATATACATTAAGCCAGAATATTGTTATTGAAAGCAGTGAAGTTGATAAAATAGAAAATATATCAAGAGAGGTTACTGAATTAATTGACCAGGGTGTTGAATTTTATTCTAATGCACCTGAATATTATTATTCAAAATTGGAGGAATTAAAAATTGAACTGATAAGCGAAGCAACACAGGATGCTAAACTACGGGCTGAAAAAATTGCTGATAACTCTGATGCAAAACTCGGTTCATTAAAATCTGCAAGCATGGGTGTATTTCAAATTACTGCGCAAAACAGCAGCGAAGATTATAGCTGGGGCGGCACTTATAACACTGCATCCAAAAAGAAAACTGCAAGCATCACTGCAAAGCTGGAATTTGGAATAAAGTAATAAAATTCTGCTAAAAAAAAGTTGGCTGATAGCAAATAAAGTTTCTGCATAGCTTTTCAATTTTATCTTACTACGGAAGATTTAAACAGGGATATTTATTAAATGAACGGTACCGGAAAAAGATATCCCGGTACCGTAACCCCTTTAACGGTTATTGCATGTATTCATGAAATTGCAATAACGGTATAAAAATATTGTGTGTAATATTTGAAAAGACTTTATTTGAAATTAATTGTTAACTATTGGTTGTTAATTGTTACTTAATAGTTAAATTCTTTTACTGTATTAACAAAACACCTTACCCCCTCCAAAGGTGTGTCTGGATACACACCATGCCCCAGATTGGCAATATGTTTTCCGCCAAAATCATGAAGCATTTTAATTGTCTCTTTTTTTATTCTATTTACATCAGCAAATAATAAACAGGGGTCAAGATTTCCCTGTAATACCTTTTCAGCACCAATAATTTTTTTCGAATTA
>JACMJP010000295.1 GCA_014380545.1 Chitinophagales bacterium
GAAAAAGGCATATAATCTTTTATACGCCTTTTTGAGAAACCCTGAAATGAAATCGGATCTCATTTCGGAAGAAAAAAAATTATTTTTTCTTTGCTTTCTTGTCAGCCTTCTTTTCTGACTTTGATTTTGCAGGTTTCTTTTTTGTTTCCTTTTTTGTGTCTTTTGATTTTGCCATGTTATTTTGATTTTATTAGTGCAAGTATAAGAAAAAAATCATCTTTTAAATACACACATATGTGCATAAGTTAAAGGGTGAATATTTGTGGGTTAGGAATGTAATTGAAGCGGATGAAAAATTATCATATCGCCCCGACCTAAATCTCTCCTGTTAAGGAAAAGAAGATGCCCCTGGAAGGGATGAAAAACAAATTATAATATTACTTTTTCCGAAACCATTTTCTCATCCACCTCGCAACATAAAATATAATTTCCTTTTGCAATTTCTTTTATTTGAAACTGATACATATTTTCCCCTGAAGGAATAGTATCGTAATAAAATTGTTGCATCATTTTTCCGTCTATAGATTGCAGATACATTTTGGCTCTTGCAATTTTTGGTGTATTCAGATTAAATGTTGCAATATTATTTGCGGTAAACATTTCAACTTCAATCGCATTATCAATATGTGTTTCATTTACCGGTACACTCAAACATTCCAAAAATTCTGCTGCTGCCCTTGCTCCACTTTCCAAAGCGCCATGTACTGTTGACGGGTGATGATTATTTGTTGCTTCGCCTGCAAAAAATATTTTGCAATCAATTGGTGTTGCAAGATCTAATCTTCTGCTATCTGTTTCGCTATTATAAGTATTGGGTGCAGGATAAGAATAAGAGCCTTTTATAAATGGTTCTTTTATCCAATCCTGGATGTATGCATCCACATATGCCGGTGTTGCGACTCCATCAAATAAACTGTCTAATTCTGCCAGAATAGCAGGAATTGCATCATCACCCAAACCACTTAAATATTCTGCCCGCTCTCCCATCGTGAAGCACATCAGGATATTATTTGTCGTATCTGTTCTTATCAACCCCGGGCTCCATGCAAGGGTTGGATAGTTTTTAAATGTGATATCATATACGTTATCTCCCCAAAATGCTTCAGTGAATTTTAAAATAATTTTCATTCCATGCCCCATCTGCAAAATATCTATGGCATTTTGATTGAGTGCTGGTAATACAGGAGAAAACGTAATTACATTTTCTTTTAATACAGATAATGGAACAGCGCAAATAATTTTATCTGACGAATACGTTGAACCATCGGCGCAGGAAATATTTATAAGTGCGCTGCTGTAATCAATTGACGTGACCTGTTTATTATATTCAATATTCTCTAAAACAGAATTAAACCATAAAGTATCTAATATATTTAAATATGCATCATCCAAGGCATAATTTTTAGCTCCTGTTAGCCATAAATTTTCACTCACTGCCATGCTCTTCATTCCATAACTTTTAATTGAATCTCCATATTCAGCACCGATCCATGCCTCATAGACATGCCAGCTCCTATCTCCTTCCACAATTCCAAATTCATCTGCTAAATAATCATTCATAATAATATCATCACCCGTGTATGCATACATCATATCAATAAAATTTACTGCATCCACAAAGTCAGGATCCCACTCGGGCGGATAAATAATATAATCATCATCTAATGCAAAAATTTCCTTATACCCCAAATCTTCATACTCAATTAATAAGTCAGGATCATACTCATTAATACTATTCCATAAAAAAGATGGTGGATCACCCATAACATTTCCTTTTCCATGTACTTCTTCAGCACCAACTTCAATTGGAAAATCTCCAAAACCGTTTAATGGTTTTATTCTCCCGCCATGAATTGCCGATGCTTCCAGAATTGTAATATTTACACCTGCATCTTTTAAAACTTTTGCAGCATATAATCCTGCTGCACCTGCACCAATAATAATTACATTACCTGTTACAGTATTTTGTGCAGTTATTTTTGTAAGGAATGATGATGAGATAATGGTAGCCGGAATTGTTACCCCCATACTTTTTACAAATCTTCTTCTGCGCATAATGTATTTTGTCTTATGATGAATAGGCTATAAAATTATTGCATAGTCTCTTAAAATTATACTCCCCTTTTTAAATCCGCATATATTTGCACCATGAATATTGAAGAAAAACAAAACAAGCTTGATACATTTGACGCTAATGGTCTGGGTGCAGCAGAAGCGCAAATATTCGGATTGCCATTTACTTATGATGAAAGTGAAGTAGTTATTTTACCCATTCCATGGGAAGTAACCGTATCATATCAAACAGGTGCAGCTAAAGGACCAAAGGCAATTTTTGAAGCAAGCATGCAGGTTGATCTTTTTGATGATGATCTGCCACATGCCTGGCAAAGAGGAATATTTATGCAGAAAATTTCTGCAGGCTGGAAACAAAAAAATACTAAACTGAGAAAAAAAGCTGTTGAATATATCGATGCATTAAGCGATGGAAAATTAACTGCTGAACACAGTATTGTATTGAATGAAATAAATGCAGAATGCACAGCATTAAAAGATTGGGTATATGCTGAAAGTAAAAATATTCTTGATGAGGATAAATTATTAGGGCTTTTAGGTGGTGATCACAGTACACCGCTTGGATATATGTGGGCGCTTGCAGATAAATATGAGGAATATGGAATTTTACATATTGATGCTCATGCTGACTTGAGAGATGCTTATGAAGGATTTAATTATTCCCATGCAAGCATTATGTTCAACGCCTTAAAAATTCCGCAAGTAAAAAAATTAATACAGGTCGGTTTAAGGGATGTTTGTGAAGCAGAAATGGAAATAATTAATAACGGTGAAAGAAGGGTGATCGGTTATTTTAATCATGAAATAAAAACTGCGCTATTTTCGGGCATGAGCTGGAAAATTATATGCGACCAGATAATTGATGAATTGCCACAACATGTGTATATAAGTTTTGATATTGATGGATTAGATCCAAAGAATTGTCCGAACACCGGAACACCAGTTCCCGGTGGATTAGAATATGATCAGGCAGTGTATTTAATTCAGAGACTGGTTGAAAGCGGCAGAAAGATAATCGGGTTTGATCTTGTGGAAGTTGCTCCCGGAAAAGATGAATGGGATGCAAATGTTGGCGCAAGGTTATTATATAAGTTGTGCAACTTGATGATGAAAAGCCAACATAAATAGCAAATGTGATAATTAGGAAATAAATTGTTGGTAATTGCTTATTAAAAATGATGAAAGAAATTTATAAGTACATTTTCTATCTTCTATTGATATTCTTTTTCTCCTGCACTCAAAACAAGGATGAAATTACATTGAAATATTTTCAGCTTGAAAATGTATTTCATTATTCTGATTATAAAAGTCATGACGCAACTACTATAATATTTCTATCGCCGCAATGCCCCCTCAGTGAAAACTATTCCAAAACACTTTTAGATTTAAAAAATCAATATACAAATAACAACATCAAATTTAATTTTATAGTCCCGGGAGATAAATATGCTGACAATGAAATTTCAGAACTACAAAATATTTATTTACAGGGAACTCCAGTAATACTTGACAAAAAAAATGATCTGGTACAAAGGCTTAATGCAACAACAACACCCGAAACCTTTCTTATAAATTCAAAAGGAAAAGTTGTTTATTCCGGGGCTATAGATAACTGGGCTGTTGATCTCGGAACAAAACGCCAGGTAATTACAGAACATTATTTAGAAAATGCAATTGATGCATTGTTAAATGGTGCGGAAGTAAAAATTAAAACGACAGATGCTGTTGGATGTTTTATAGAATTAGGATATGAATGATGAGTAAGCAGTAATCAGTGTCTTTTCAAGTTATTATCTTTACCACATGAAAAATATACTATGTGTTATTTTTATTATTTGCATTAGCATTTCATGCAGCAATAAAATAGAAAGCACAACAGTAACATTTAGCGATGATATTGCAACAATCATTCACACTAACTGCACTCCCTGTCATCGCCCAAATTCTGCAGGACCATTTTCTTTAATTACTTATAATGATGTTCTGAAAAAATCAAAAACAATTGTAAAAGTTACGCAGAGCAGATATATGCCGCCCTGGCCTGCAGATGCAAATTACACACATTTTGTTGGCGAAAGACTTTTGGCGCAGGATGATATTGATAAAATAAAATTATGGGTTGATGCGGGTTGCCC
>JACMJP010000296.1 GCA_014380545.1 Chitinophagales bacterium
AAGAGGTTATAGATTTTTTTAAGGGGGAGATTGATTTAGAGCAAACAATTGTAAATACAAGGGATGAATTTTATAATAACCTAAGCCATAGTGATGTTGATTTCAGTGATGTAAAAGGGCAGGAAAATATTAAAAGAGCTTTAGAAATAGCAGCAGCAGGCGGGCATAATGTGATTTTAATAGGGCCCCCGGGTGCCGGCAAAACAATGCTTGCCAAACGATTACCAACTATTCTTCCGCCACTTACCTTGCACGAAGCATTGGAAACAACAAAAATTCATTCTGTTGCAGGAAAACTACCTGTTGACTCTGCACTATTATTCTTGCGTCCTTTTCGTTCTCCGCACCATACTGTTAGTGATGTTGCCTTAGTTGGCGGAGGGAATAACCCGCAGCCCGGAGAAATATCACTGGCTCATAATGGTGTTTTATTTTTAGATGAATTGCCTGAATTTAAAAGAAATGTTTTAGAAGTATTGCGGCAGCCAATGGAAGAAAGAAGAGTAACAATTTCGAGAGCTAAATTTTCAGTTGAATATCCTGCCAACTTCATGCTTATAGCAAGTATGAATCCTTGTCCATGCGGTTATTACAATCATCCGGAAAAAGAATGTGTTTGTGCTCCAGGTGTAGTCCAAAAATATTTGAATAAAATATCAGGCCCATTATTAGACAGAATTGACCTGCATGTGGAAGTAACGCCTGTTCCTGTTAAAGATCTTTCTGCAGTTTCTAATGCTGAAAAAAGTGAAGTGATAAGGGAAAGAGTAATAAAGGCAAAAAATATTCAGGAAGCAAGATTTAAAAATGAGAATATAAAAATAAATGATTCAGCAGGGCAGATAGTTTACAGCAATGCAATGATGTCTTCTAAAATGGTAAAGGAAATATGCATAATTACTACGGCCGGACAAACATTATTAACAAAGGCAATGGAAAAGCTCGGGCTAAGTGCAAGAGCTTATGACAGAATATTAAAAGTTGCAAGAACAATTGCAGACCTTGGCGGAAGTAATGATATATTAATTGAACATCTTGCCGAAGCCATTCAATACCGAAGCCTTGACAGAGATACATGGGCGGGATGATTTATTTTCAATTTATTAATTGAAGGTTTGCATTCCCGTATTGAAAACGATAATTTCTTTTTAAATAAATCCTAACAATTAACTTTTTTCTCACCAGCACAATAATTTTTGTTATTCCTCAGTTAAATGCAAAAAAATTAAATTGGTATAATCTATGCAAACACCTTTACCTGAAAATTTTCCCGGATTATGTCAGTACAAAAAAAATTAAACCAGAGCTTATTACTTTTCTGTATTTGCTGTTTTAGTATTTCCACAATAAAAGCAGAAACTATTCAAAGAACTTACAGCTGGAATTATAACGGAAAAAACTTTTCCAACACATTTGATTTTAATTCTTCAACATATAATTATTATAAAAAAACAAAACGCAGGTTTGACGATTTCACTTATTACATGCAGGAAAACAATTCATACCGTGTTATTACAGGTGTATCAAATTCATTAAAAGCAATTGCACAAAAAAATAAATTTACTGAATGGCAAACAGTAGAGTTTATAGCTGCATTTGTACAATCTATAAATTATAAAGATGATGGATATTATGAATATCCGAGATTCCCTGTTGAAACATTAATTGATAATGCAGGTGATTGCGAAGACACTGCTATTCTGCTTGCAAGTATTTTACGATACCTCGGGTATAAAACAATTTTGGTTTCACCAAAAGGACATATGGGGGTAGGCATTGCAGTGAAAGAAAAATTGAGCGGCAATGCCTTTCCTTATAACGGTGAAAATTATTATTATATTGAAACAACAAGTGCGGGATGGGGCATTGGTGATTATCCTGATCATTTAAGTGCCGATGCAACAATATATGATCCCGGACAAAATACCGGTGCAAAAGCATTATCATCAAAATCTTCATTTGATTATACTGCTACTGCAGAAAATACATCTCAGGAAAAGAATAATACATCAGAAAAAACTTCAATTTCGAAAACACCCGCATCATCAGAAAAAAATAATTCTAAAAATACAAATACCCAAACTGCATCAACCAATGATACTTACAGTTATGAATACACACCCTCTTATACAATTGATGAAGATATAATGATCATTAATGGTGAAAAAGAAACAGTGGTTACAAAAGGAAAATATGACGGAAATGAATTTGAAGTAGTGGCAGAAGAAAAATAAATAACATCAGAAATAATTTACCGTATTCTCTCCATGATCAACCCAAAAATAATAATACTATTCTCTTTCACAGCCGGATTGCACAATTGCAATTTCATATCCCTCTGCAGTTAGGGAATCTATAAATACATCAGTGCTCTCCTCATATGCAGTTTCTTTATCCTTAACTTCCCCTTTTTTACCACAATATTTCGGTGCCTCAGCATCTTTAAATGTTCCGCTTTCAAGTAATAAACCTTCAGAGTTGTATTTATTGTAGTCTAATTCGTAGTTACAGTTGGTGCATTGTTCGCATGCAGCAAGACCTATTACTAAGAAAACCGCTACCGGAAATAATAATTTCTTTTTCATAGTATAAAATTTATGTTACACAAAGTTTATAAAAATATACTTATAAAAAAAGGAAACAGGAATTTCTTCCTGCTTCCTTATATCAAACTTCGGAGGAGTTTACTATTGCAATAAACAGCACATTACTGCAATACACTATTCCACTATAAACTTCTGTTGGTATTGTTGTCCGGTTGTAATATCAGTTATTTGTATTGTATAAACTCCGCCCTGTAAATTTTCCAATTCAACAATTGGAGAAATGAGATCATTTGTCTGCATCAATTTTCCCTGCATATCAAATATCTGTGCCTGCATATTATTTGTAATTTGCATAGCAACATAAATTAAATTATCAGCCGGATTTGGATAAACAAGTATTTCATTACTTACCTGCACATCTTCAATTGCATCAGGTGTACTTTCAGTTCGTAATACACTTATGCCTGCATCCGTATGTGCTATCCAAAGATCATTTTCATTATCAAGTACTATTTGATTTACTGTATTTGAAGCAAAGGCAATATCTTCTGAAGGGTGATAAAATGTCCATGACTCATCAGCACTATCATAAACATATACTCCGCCCATTACACCAATTAGTCCGAAATATGTTTTTGTTCCATCAAATGCAAACTCAGTTACAAAATCATAATCTTCATTGGTAACAGTAAAATCGATCCAGCCAATGCCATCATACATATATGCTTTACCGTTATTTGCACCAAACCAAACATTATTATTTTCATCCAAAACAATTTCCTGTATCGCAGGCCCTTCCGCAAAAGCCGGGAAGTCAGAACTATTAATTACTTCCTGTGATGTAAAATCATATTTAATGATCTTATTTATTTTACCGAGCCAAATTAAATTTCTTTCAGCATCATAAGCAACACTTAAATACGGATCAAAAACACCATCACCTTCAAGAAGATTTTCTGTAACGCCATCTTCATATTTGAATAATCCTTCCTCATTCAAGAAATAAACAATGCCTGTTTCGGTAACATGATAATCATAAATATAAATTGAACTATAACCATAAGCATACGGAATATGCTGCCAGGTTGTTCCATCATAATATGTAATTAAATTACCGTAATCAATAGCATAAATATTTCCATTTGCTATCTGCAGATCAGAAGCTATACCATATATAGTTGGCACATCTATAAAGTAATTCCAATTATTTTCTGCAACATTATAAGTGTACAATACAGCATCAGATGCAATTATAATTTCACCATCTGTATTTTTTGTTATGCCATCAATATTATTTGAAGTAAAATTAAATTCATTTATGGTAAGTGATTCAGTGCCTGTGCTGCTTTCAATAGTCAAAGCAGGAGGTGTCATATATGCGTAATTATTTACAAAATAATTTTCCCCATCAGTATGTAATAATTTATAAGCATACTCAGGTCCTGAGCTTATCACATATTCCCAAACATAATCAACTAATTTATAAATATCAACACCATTCACAAGCACATATAAATTATTATCAGTTCCTCTTTGAATATTTCCGAAACTTGCAAATTCAGGTAAACCTTCTGAGGCATCTTCATAACTTCCATCCTTAAATTGAAATTCAAATGAAAATCCGCTGGATATTAAATAACTGTTTTCATCAACACCATAAACTCTCACAGTAGTAGGTGTACAACTTACCACTGCAGGTGATTCTGAATTTGGAAATGAATCAGTGGGTGTATTGGTAACTGCATCAATCACCAAACAATTTTCACCTGTAAAAATTAATACTTCATTATCAGGTGTAATATCAAAATCCCATGCTTCAAAATCCCAACCTGCGCCACCTACTGAATTAATAAAAGTATAATCATGTGTATCGCAATTAAATTTAAACAAACCTGCATCAGCCTGCACCCATAAATTGCCAAGCCCGTCAAATTTCATTCTATATAAAAGCATTGCTGAAGGAAACGGGTAAGATTCCCATTCACCGTCCTGCAACACTGCTAATCCACTTTCATAAGTTCCTATCCAAATAGAATTATCGCTTCGAATGGCAATTTGCTCAATTGATGAAGAAGGCAAACCTGCTTCACCTTTTACATAAAATATTTTTTCACCGCTCAATGTGTTGTAATCAACCACACCACCTTTACCTGTTATCCAGATATGGTCGCCCAATGGTTTTGCGTCAGTTATCTGTGTTATGTTGCTGTAATTTTCCCAGATACCTGCTTGTGTAAGAACAGCGCCCAGCAACAGGGCAAGAATGCATAAAGAATGTTTCATACTATTTAGTTTTTTGATTATCGAAGGCAAATTTCCCTTGTTATACCTATATAATAAAATCAAATTTGACTTTAAAATTAGATGTTATGTTTGAAATAATACTTCTGAACCTCCTATTTTTACAGAAAACTGATCATTCATAAATTAAAGGTCTATGAAAAAGGCTTCCGCAGAATTATTTGACCTGGTGAAATCGCTCAGTAAAACTGAGAAAAGATATTTTAAACTCTATGCAAAGCGGCATTTTCCGCAGGATAATCAATACCTGCTCTTATTTAATCTGATAGATGAGCAAACAGAATACGATGAAAAACGCATTGCAAAAGAATTTTCCCGTAACAAATCACTTTCGCATTTTGCAGTAGTAAAAAAACAATTGTATGAAAATGTTTTAGATGCCCTGCACAGGTATGATGAATATGCGCATCCGGAACAACAGGTGCGCAAGGGAATTCATTATTGCGCTGTGTTGTTGAAGAAAGGATTATTTGCACAATGCAAAAAACAAATTATTAAATATAAAGCTCTTGCCTATAAATTAGAAAAATTTGAAAGCATTATTGAAATAATTGAAATTGAAAAAAGACTTATTTCAAGACAACAATTTACTGCGCATACGCATGCACAATTAGAAGAATTACAAAAAGAACAAAATAATTGCCTGCAGCAAATACAAACTGCAAATACTTACTGGCTGAAAAGCAGCCGCATTTTTAAAATGCATTATGAAAAAGCAATTGCCCCGGGAAAAGAAAATACTGCGCTGCATGAACTGATAGGTGAACAATATTTTCATGAGCCGGAACAGGCAACTAACATGCGTTCCAAATTAGATTTTCTGCAAATAAATGCGCTTCATGCATTTGTAAATGCTGATGCACAAAAAGCATACACACTCAACGCTGAATTCTTACAATTGCTTGAAGCAAAACCGCAATTTAAAATTCTGTACGCTGACAGGTATTTTTCTGTATTGAATAATTATTTAATTGACAGTTTGCAACTGCAAAATTATGATGAGCTGTTAAACGGCATAAAAACATTGCGCTCCTTAACAATACAAACAGAATTTAAGCACATTAATAACCTGGAAGCAAATGTTTTCCGACTGAGTTATTTACTGGAAATAAATTATTTCATAAGCACAAAACAATTTGCAGAAATAATTAACTATAAAAACACAATTGAAGAAGGATTAAAAAAACACAAAAATAAAATTTCAGGGCCAGGTGTTATTACGATGAACTATTTAATTGCTTATGCATTTTTTTGCAATGGGCATTTTACTGAATGCCTTGATGAAATAAATATGCTTCTGCAAACAAAAGATGCAGAAACAGTAATTGATATTTACATGGATGCCCGCATGATGCAATTGCTTTGTCATTTTGAATTACACAATTACCAGTTGCTGGAATCATTACTTATTAGTATGCAGCGATTACTAACAGCACAAAACATTAAACAACAAACCTATAAAATCATTTTGCGCTACTTAAAACAATACAGCCAGAAAGCAAACAAACCTTCCTTTATATCTTTTAAAAAACAATTGCAGGAATTAGCTGCTGACAAAAAAGAAAAAATTGCATTTAATAATTTTGATTATGTGTATTGGGTGACTGAGGTGACGAAATGATTCTGTTTTAAATAAGTAACAATACACTTTTAGCCCTGCGCATATCATAAAACAAATTTTCATAATTTAACATCATCCCTGTTCTCTGTAGTTTAATTAAAACATCTAATATTGTTTGTAGACTCATATCACCCATCCCCATTCAGTATCATAGCAAATGAAGTCTACTGATAACCGCCAGGCGAGACAAAATAAGAACCGATGGCGTCACTTCCTACGCTTTATCCGGTTAAAAATTATTTATATATAACCCGTATGTCACTCTTAAAACAATGCTGTAATTTCTCTATTAAAATTCTTTTGTCATTTTTCTGTATAAGCTTTTTATAACCTGTTTTTTTTGCAACTTTGATGAGTAAACACTTCTTCCTTTTTTTATAAACTATATTTAGATAGAACATGAAAAAACTCATCGCCTCCGCAATTGTATTTTGCACACTAAATACATTTGCACAAACCCAACCCAACATTATCTTCATCATGCTTGATGACCTGAATGATTATGTAGAAGATTTTAACGGCCACCCACAGGTGCAAACCCCCAACCTCACCGAAATAGGAAATGCCGGAACTGTATTTTACAATAACTATTGCAGTGCCCCGGGCTGCGGACCCAGCCGTACAAGTTTGCTTTCAGGAAAAGATATTGATTACACACAGGTGTATAACAATAATGATTATGCTTCTAATTTCCGGGGGAATTTTAATGTCGCAAAAAATAACGCTGAAGTATTTTCACTGCCCGAAATATTGAAAGACACCGGTGGGTATTACACTTATGCCATCAATAAAATATTTCATAGCGAAGAGGAAAATGATTTTGATAATTCTGCGACCGCTGCATGTTCAAAGTCACAATCCTGGAATCGCTTAACTGTACTTGAAGAATCAGAAGAATTTACTGATCTCAGTTTTAATTATCAATTCGCTCCCATGCTCGACTGGGGTGTGCTGCCTGATTCGCTTGAACAATACATGGAAGATAACATGGCGGCAGACAGCGCTGTAGCTTTTATAAACCAGGTATCCGCTGGCACAGCAAATACCTGTGGCAAACCATTCTTTCTTGCAGTTGGTTTTCATCGCCCGCATCCCGGCAGGTTTATTCCTGAACAATATTATTCTGATTATTACATGGATGATTATTACGAAGAACCTTTTACAAAACCTTTTAATGAACCGTATAATGCATTTCCCAATAACGGGATAATAATGCCTCCACAACCCGCAGATTCAGCTTTTGCTGATTATTATGCACTGCCTTATAAAGGTGTTGCACAGGCCATGGCAGATGCAGGTGTTGTTCACATGATAGTTTCAAATCTTGTAGATACACTTGATCCGCTTCCTGAAATTGATCCGCTTTTAACGGATGCTGAAAGAAGGGAAATATTAAAACAATCCATTTTTGCCGATTATGTAATGAGTTATCTTGCCGCAGCAAAATTTGTGGATGCACAGGTGGGCAGAGTATATGATGCACTGCAAAGCGATCCTGATCTGCTGAATAATACAATTGTTGTCGTGTTCAGCGATAATGGTTTTTCCCTCGGCGAAAAAAGACACTGGACAAAGTGGAGTATGTGGGAAACTGATCTCAGAGTTCCGTTTATTATTACCGCACCAGGATTTACAGGAAACCGGGTTTGTTATAAGAACACATCTTTGCTTGATGTATTTCCAACTGTTTGTGATCTTGTTGATGTGCCTTATCCGAAATTTTCTGATGGTTCAGATTATCTTGATGGTAGGTCACTCATGCCTTTGTTTACAAATGTAAATACAATGTGGGAGGAACCTGTTCTTTCAACTTTAAAAAGGCCGAATGGTCAGGGAAAATGTTTTTCGCATTACTCAGTGCGCAGCGATAGGTTTCATTATATTAAATACAAACCAAATAACGACGGAACAGTCGGAACAAATGTTTGTATGCCATCCGCAGATACAATCCAGCAGGAATTATATGATATTGGAATAAATCGTGAAACAGATCCCAATGAATGGAATAATCTTGTTTATGATCCGGATTATACACCTGTTATTAATTATCTGCAACAATTTTTACCTGACAGTGCAATGTATATGCAACAACCCCTTGAAGCGCAAATTACAAATGGAAACATTGCATGTTTGTTAAATAATACAGCTGTATTAAAACTAAAAGCGAAAGTGTATAATACAAACGGTACCTTATTGGCAGGTGCATCTTTAAGTGCCTACACTTTAAGATGGAGCAATAATATTACCTCAGCAACAGCTACAGGATCAAATTATAATTTTAATATGGCTACCATTCCTGCAGCAACATACAGTGCAGGAAGTGAAATTATTTTTTATTTAAAGGTTACAGAAAACGCAACAGGAAAATTAGTTGCGTTTGATACAAAAACATATTATTTCAATGCGGCAAATACACCTGTTATTTCTTTTAATAAATCTGTTTCAGGAACAACAGTAAGTATTATAGATTATAATATTACCGGTACATACACAAATACCAACTGGACTTTTGGTGATGGATATTCCACAGAAGACTTTCTTCCTGCCCCACATACATATGCAGGCTCCGGAACATATTCCATTAAAAACTTTGCATATTATGGTAATAAGCCAACCTGTAAAATAACGAAGAGCAAAAGTGTTACTATTGCATCTCCGCCAATGCGTTTAGCAGAAGAAGTTTTTGATTTTTCTATTTATCCGAACCCGGCACAAGATGTAATTGAAATTACATTTACTACTTCAGCTGCTAATGCAAACATGATGATGTTTAATGAGCTGGGGCAAATTGTTTTACAGCAGCGCATAGAAGATATGCATAACAATAAAATTTCAGTTAATATACATTATTTACCTGCGGGTATTTATTACATCAGAATTGGAAATGAAAATAATACCGCAACACAAAAATTTGAAGTGTACTAAATAAAATTAAATATTATTGATGACAAAAACTTTTGCTTCACCCAGGTCATCAATAATATTTTTTTCAAATTTTAATCCGCACTTTAATAAAACATTTTGAGAAGCCGTGTTTTCAGGATGTGTAAGTGCACACAAGCTATCCAATTTGCAAACCGTAAATGCATACTCAATAATTGCCTTACTCATTTCAGTAGCGTATCCTTTTCCCCAGGATGATTTACTGAACCTG
This sequence comes from Chitinophagales bacterium, assembly GCA_014380545.1. Taxonomy (GTDB): domain Bacteria; phylum Bacteroidota; class Bacteroidia; order Chitinophagales; family BACL12; genus JACMJP01. Next base: position 9,623 of record JACMJP010000296.1, read on the forward strand.
TAACCAAATTCATATCCATCACCATTAGCATTTTTTCTTAATACAAAAGAACCAATACGTCTATCGGTTTCTTTTTCAACACATATCCAGTTGCCAAAACGTTTATCATCAGGAGAAGTATTCTTTATCTTTTCATACGCCTTCATCACATCTTCCTGTGTTTTTGATGGCGGACGTATATAGCGCATAATATCTTCATCTGTATCCAGTTCAAATACAAGATCAATATCTGCATCTGTCCATTCCCTTAAATACAACCTTTCGCTTTCAAGAATTATTTTTTGCATTTTCTTTTATGGCTTTTAAATTATACTTAAAAATTGTTGCTGAAGACTGTTGACTGCTTACTTTTGGTTTGTTAACTGCATTCCCATTTACCCTTCTTTCTTTTTCACTAAAAAATAATAATCGTTCTCTATAGGCAAATATCCGTATTCATAACAATAATAGTATGTTGTTCCTTTTTTTGTAATATATACTGATGTGAAGTACTGAAAATTAAAACCTCTCTTCAGCAGTCTTTCTTTACTCGCCTTAGCAGTGTCTTCAGGGTTTAGTTCTTCCAGAATTTTCCTGTTTTTACGCAGGATGTTGTTAACGTTGCGCATATAATTGGTTACATCAGATTTCTGGCGGTTGTTGTACAAATTCCGACAGGCATCAGAACAGAATTTTTTATCAATCCTTCCTTTAATTACATCGCCGCATTCAAGACAAAGTTTTTTTTCTTCAGGCATTAAATTATTTTTTTTAACCCCCAAATACGTCAAACCACATTCGGGGTTCGTTTACCGGGATAAATATACTAACTTTTACCCGACAACAAACGACTACAAACGGGTATATCCGCATACAAATGGCAACTATATATCAGTTGGGACAAGAAACAAAAATGGAATTTAAAAAGGCAAGTTTTTAATTTTTTTTAAGGCTGTTTATTTTTGAATTTCAAAACATTCTAAAGCGATAACTTTAAATAAACCTACCTAATATAAAGAACTATTTGCAGCTAACTAATGAGAGAAATATTATTTCATTTCTTTAGTTTACGTTCTTTTACCGCACTGCTATTTTCTGGTATGCTTGCTTTTAATACTTCGTCAAGCGTACCGTAAATTTTTAATTTAGTATCGTACTTTTCAGAACGAGTTTTTTTTACAGGTTTTTTCTTTACTGTTTTACCCATACCACAAATATAAAAAAAAATCTGATTTACGCAATCAGATTTTTGTATTTTAATCTCACTTCTGACTTAGCAAGAAACTTTTCTAACTTTTCTGTATCGGTTATTTTTCTGTTATTAAACCTTGCAGAAAATTCATGTAAGTATCTGTCAAGATGT
>JACMJP010000297.1 GCA_014380545.1 Chitinophagales bacterium
CAGTAACTACAATTGTTTGTGTTGTAGCACCTGTACTCCATGCATAAGTTGAACCCGGGTTACCTGCATCAATTATATGTTCATCGCAAATGGTAACGTTTGGTCCAAGATCTACAAGCGGAGTTTCAAACGTTGTTATAGTGGCTGTATACAAGTCGTTCGCTGCATCTCCGTCACCACTGAAAGAGGTCCATACTTCAACCAGATGGTCATCTGCTACTGAAAAATCACCGCCATCAACGAATGTATAAGTATCAGAAGCGCCTGACTCAATTGTACCTACATAAGTTTCTGATACAAGTCCGCCCCCATCAATTGTGTAGTTAACAGGAATATCAGTAACCGAAGTAGGACCGAAGTTGGTTATCTCGATCGTTATCTCTTCATCTGTACCCAGCCCGCAGCCACTTTCAGGAGAAAGCAGGTCAGTAACACCCACATCAACAGGAGCACACAGTTTCAAATAATCAATCATATTCCTGTGCATGTTCTGTCCTTCGGTTGGTGCGTAGAACCAATATTGAGGTGAATATAACTGTGAGAACATAACCTTTCCTTCACCCCAGTTTTTTTCCGCTATAAGATCATAGCCTGAAAAATCTTCTTCAAATATTAAAGTATAATCGCCTGACAGTTGACCATACCCAAGGAAGTCGCCATCATATTCAGTGTTTACAGGAGTAAATGGCCCTACAAATATTGGATGTGTTGCATCAACAGCAGTAGCATTATATGAGTAATAGTAGTTGGTCATTCCAACACCATCAAATCCAAGATCAATATCAGTTATCTCATATTGTCCGGCATTCAGTAATAAATTACCGCCTGATTCAACCCATGCCTGCACAAGGTCAATATTGTTCTCAAGGAACGCCTTTAATTCAGTTCCATGATCGCTTGCGCCGTTCAAATAAATGAAACAATTATCTTCATTAAATACAGTGAACGGATCAACTGTTTCAAAATAATCAAGTGTCCATGAACCTGAACCAAATACATCATCCATAGCACTGCCATACTCTGATCCGAAGTTTGGCTCATATCCACTGTAGTTTGAGTAGATCATGTATGCTCCTGTACCGCTAACAGGAGAAAGGTTCAATATATCTGTACAAGTAGTGTCATTAGATATATCTTCATCACCTGCTAACTCAGTCCATGCACAAATGTTATGTATTCCATCAGCAGCAAGTGCTGAAGTGGTTGTTGTAAAATTGAATGTAACGTCAGCACCGGGATCTATAGCAATACCCGAGTATGATTCAGTTACAATTGTTCCTCCGTCAACCTGGTAAGAAACATCAAAATCATCCTGAGCAAGAGTACCGTGATTTTCAATAGTAACGCTCACCGTTTCTGTACTTGTATAATCAACAGATGCGGGTTCAGGTGAAATGATAGCTGTAACTCCAAGGTCGTTAGCATAAGGATCCTGGATATTGATATTGTCAATCGCTGCACCATCGTAAGAACTGGTCCAGGTAGCTGTACCAAACCGGAAACGGAACTGAACGCTTGATTCTCCTGCCAATGCAGCAATATCATGCTTCACATGTATCCATCCGCCACTGCTTCCGCACCATGCTGAGTCGTAAGAGAATGTTATCGGATCATACCAATTGTAGTTAATAGCGTTATACCAGTTTTCATTATCGTCTCCCAGAGCATAATCAACAATTTCCCATGTATCTCCTGCATCAAGAGAGTATTGCATATTGATGCCATCATATCCATAACCGGTGAAACCATAACCATGATACCACAGATCAAATTCTACGTAAGGGGCTATAAGAGTTGAAAAATCATAACAAGGTCCTTGCAGGAAGGAATTCTCTCCTGAAAAGTAGTAAAAGTCATCAAGGTCAGTAGCCCATGAATTTAAACTGCCCGGGGTTTCAGGTGGAGCACCTGATATAACAGGACCTATAGGCTCGCCAAGCTCCCATGTGTTATTACTACCATAGCTAAACCAGTTACTTGCCCCGTCTTCAAAATCCTCATAATATGGATAAACAGCAATAATAGGATGGCTATTAATAAGTTTATCAGTACTATCATTTGATACAATCAGATCCCCCGGCATAGCAGTCCATGCATAAATAGTGTGAGGGCCTGTTGTAATTGCTGCGGGAGTAAAAAAGGTATAGTCAGCTATATCACCCGATAGAATTGTTCCTGTATATGTTTCAGATACCGGGCTTGCGCCGTCTACCTGGTAAAATACAGGGATACTTGTTTGGTCTTCAAAACCATAATTGGCAATTTTAATGGTTACAGTAGATAAACCAAGATCACAACCGTCATTAGGATCAGTAATTCCAAGTACACCAAGATCAATATCCGCCAAAGCACATATTGCAAGATATTGAATAATACTTGCTCTCAGGTTTGCTGCTTCCAATGCCGGAGAATGGAATGCATTTGGAGTCATGCCTCCGAACAATATCTTTCCTGCTCCCCATTCTTTTTCTGCCAGTATAATTTTATCAGGATTATAAAAATCATGTATAAGGGGTGTTATATCACCGCCTGAAACGGCAGCATGACTAAAGGAACCACCAGTCCAGCTTGTTCCAGTGGGTGTAAAATAATAATTAAAGATAGGATGTGCCGGATCAGTAGCTTCTGCTGAGCCTGCATACCATGAATAATCAAGAGAAACACCATCAAAAAGGAAATCCATTCCGTCGCCTTCGTTAGGGGCTGAATTCAGGAATAAATGTCCTCCGGATGCTACCCAGTTTTGTACAGCCTCTGCATTGGCTGTAAGGAAAGTTTCAAGTTCATCGGCCATGGCATCGCCACCTTCCATGAAGATGAAACAGGTGCCAAGCCCGAATACTATGGCAGGATCTAAAGTTTCATAAAAATCTGTGGTCCATTCACCTGTACCAAATACTGCGTCCATAGCTGCACTGTTTGTAGTAGTGAACCATGGTTCTGATCCGCCATAAATATTTGAATATAAATAATATGCAGCATCGCCGGATACAGGCTCAAGATTACAAACTGTTTTATAGAGTGTATCATTTAAGTGATACTCATCTGTAACCATTGATGTCCATATTTTAAAGTCATAACAACCATCAATACCCAGGTCGGCAGGAACAAGGAAATCAATATTTGCAGATTCGCCATAAGCTATTCCCACTCCCGCATAAGAAGTCACCTGAGGAGGACCTCCATCTAACTGATAAAATACATCAAAGTCAGTTTCAGTACTTAAACCAACGTTGGTTACATTTACTGTTACCAATTCGCTTGCACTGAGGGCTGGCATTGAAACCGGAGCTACAAGCGCAGTCATTTCAAGATCATGGGCAAACGGATCCTGAATCCTGAAATTATCGAATGCAGCACCATCATAGAATGAAAAGAAGGAAGTTGCAAAATGAATTCTGAACTGAACCTGGCTTTCACCCGCTAAGTTTGAAATATCATGATGTGCTGTAAGCCAGCCGCCGCTTGCTCTGGTCCATGCAGAATCATAAGGAAATGAGAATGGATCAAATGCATAACAACCATCGTTATACCAATTCTCAGCATCAGCTTCTGCACCTGTAAGGTAATTTACAGAAGTCCATGAACCACCGGCATCGAGAGAATACTCAAGCCTTATCCCGTCATATCCGTAGAAAGGATATGTTTCAACCCAATAATCCAGCTCAACATAAGGTTGCTCAAGCGTAGTGAAATCAAAACAAGGCCCCAGAACATAAGAATTTTCACCGGCAAAATAAACACCGTCAAGATCAGTTTTCCATGAGTTAACGCTTAATGGTGTTGCGGGTGGTGCAGTATTAATAATGGCACTTGCAGGAGTACCAAGCTCCCATGAGCTTGCTGTTCCGCCTGCTTCCCAGCCACCAGCTCCCGCTTCAAAATCCTGGTAATAAGGATAGGATGCTATAACAGGAATATTATTTATATCAACATTTGATGTATCGTTATAATAAGTAACATCACCCGGCTGTGATGTCCATGCTTCTATTTCATGCAATGCAATTGCTGAAAGATCAGCAGAGGCGCCAAAGGTATGTTCGCCGAATGTTCCGGGATCAATTGTACCTGTAAAAGTTTCTGTTAGTATGGAACCACCATCAAGCCGGTAACTTACAGGGATATCAGATTGCGCCTCATATCCGAAATTAAAGAGTTTTATCGTTACTGTTTCAGAACCGAGACCACATCCGGATGAAGGGGTAACAATATCAATAACACCTACATCAACGGGTTCATCAGAAACTATAAATGTTTCTTCCAATGCTTCATCTATTGCATCTTCTGAAAATACATATGCAAATGCGAAAGTTGTGCTTGCATCAGCAGGCAGATTAGATACAAGGAAAGAAATTTGAACAGCTTGATCAGCTGTTATTGATCCTGATTGGCTATAACCGCTAAATCCATTATATGAGTCAGAAACATAAGTGCCGGCAGTTGTACCGAAGTTTCCATAAGAAGCGCTTGAAAAAACATTGTTAGCAACTAAAGCAAGATAACATCCGTATGTTTCGCCCACCCCTGTAACAATAGAATAGGGATCTCCCAAAACCGGATTCGCCTCAATCGTATTTATTGTTGTGAAAGAACCTGTAGCGAGGTTTTCGTTATCAGGATCTATATTTCTCCTATAATAGATATCTGAAAGATCAGCGCCCGAGCTATTAATCAATGTAACTTTTGTTACGAAATATAAATTGTCAGTATAAAGAACAGACCTTTGAATAATAACAACTCCGGCAACTTCTCCTTCCCACACCACCACCACTGAATCACCGTCATCTGAGTAAGAGGTTACACCTCCCGAAATACTGCTGGAAGAGCAATACTGGTCAGTATTATAATAATTAGAACCATCAATCTGGATTCCCCATCCTTCAACAGGTGAACCGGGAATTGCATAGTCGCCGCAATAACCGGGAGTTCCAATATCCCAGCCATCCATATCAGAATCAGCGATAAAATTTAACCCGCTGAGCCCGGTAACAACATAACCGGCAGGCGGGGTAGTACTGGATGCAAAAGCACCGCAGCCATTTACTCCAACCTCAACGTAAGTTCCCTGGAGGTAGGCGTTATCATCCACTATTTGGGCTTGAAGCATGGTTGAACAAATGATGATCACCAGCAAAAATGAGAAGCGTAAGTGTAAAAAACAGTTCATAGTTAAGTGTTTAATTTTTAAGGTAATATTTTTATAAATAATAAGAAAAACTAAAAAAGAAACATTAAAGCAGAAGCCAATCTGCAAATACTGTAATAAAGATATATAATGGATTTTTAAATCGCATAATTATGACAAAAAAAATTTATTAAAAATGAAAAATTAACATTGAGTTTTTAATATCGTGACAATGTTGATTTGTAAATGCTGCTTAGTGCTGTAAAAGATGACTACAAAGAAACAGGCTGTTGATAGCTTGTGGATATATTATTTTATAAAAGTTATTTGAATCATTTAATCTTTCAAAGAGTTTTTTAAGGGATGTTTTAAATAATTCAACCTTGTCCCCTGTTAATGCTTGTTTATGATAAGCTTTGTTAAGTGCCTTTTCAATTTTCAGGTATTCCAGCCGCATAAGGCTAAAAGTTATGCTTTCAAATTATATTCAGGAGCATGAAAAGGAATTGAAATTAACAGTAGATACTTTGATTGTATATTAAAAAGCACCGTATCGTTTTTCTGCCTGCAAATAAAAAGAGGCTGCCCTTTTGAGCAGCCTCTTACATTTCTATTATAATTTAGTTTCTATTTCGTCAGCACAATTTGTTTGGTGAACTGTTCATCATCAGCAGTAACTTTTAATTGATAAACGCCATCTGCAAAACTGCGCATA
>JACMJP010000298.1 GCA_014380545.1 Chitinophagales bacterium
GTTTTGCTTTCGCCCGCTTTTAAAAATATCTTATTAAATCCTTTCAATTCTTTTACAGGTCTTGTTATACTTCCCACTAAGTCATGAATGTATAGTTGAACAATTTCTTCTCCATCTCTTGTGCCTGTATTTTTTATTGTTACAGTTATTGTAATCAAATCAGTAAAATTAAACTCATTCTTATTTAATTTTAACTCAGTATAAGCAAACGTTGTATAACTTAATCCATATCCAAAAGGATATAAGGGTGTGTTTGCAATGTCCAAATATTTTGAGGTGTATTTACTATTTTCATCAAAAGGTCTTCCTGTATTTTTATAGTTATAATAAATAGGAATTTGCCCGACAGTTCTGGGAAATGTTACGGTCAATTTTGCAGAAGGATTATAATCGCCAAATACAATATCTGCAATTGCATTTCCTGATTCTGTTCCGCCAAACCATGTTTCCAAAATTGCATTAATATTTTCATCCTCCCAGCTTAATGTTAATGGTCTTCCATTCATTAATAAGAGAACAATCGGTTTTCCTGTAGCATGTATTGCTTCAAGCAATTTTTTCTGGTTTTCCGGAATACCAATATCACTGCGGCTTGCAGCTTCGCCGCTCATACCCTGGCTTTCACCCAAAACCATTACAACTACATCAGATTTTTTTGCAACGTCCATTGCCTCTGCAATTAACTGTTCAGGAGATCTTGTATCAATTATTATATCTCCGCCATTATCATTTAATTTTTTTATTAAATTTTTATCATCTGTTATATTAGCACCTTTCGCATATAAAATTGTTGCATTATCGCTTATCGCATTTTTAAATCCCTGCAAAACGGATACGGACTTTTTCCAATCGCCGGCAGCACTCCAGTTGCCAATTAAATTTCTCTGATCATCAGCAAGCGGACCGATCAAAGCAATAGTTCCTGATTTTTCTAAGGGTAGAATATTGTTTTCATTTTTTAATAATACCATACTTTTTCTTGCTATGTCTCTTGCTGTTTCCAGATTTTCTTTTGTCATAATATCTTTTGCTGCTCTTTCTTCATCACAATATTTATAAGGATCATCAAATAAGCCCAGGTCGTATTTTATTTCCAAGATATTTTTTACTGCCTTATCAATTTGTGTAATATTTATTTTTCCTTCATCAGTTAATGCCTTTAAATAATTATAATATACTGCACCCTGCATATCCATATCAACACCTGCATTTATTGCAAGCTCACCTGCATTTTTTTCATCACTGGCAAAACCATGATTTACCATTTCATTAATGGAAGTATAATCAGTAACAACAAATCCTTTAAATCCCCATTCTTCTCTTAAAATATCTTTTAATAAGAATGAGCTCCCTGAGGCAGGAACACCGTTTAATTCATTAAATGACGTCATAAAAGTTTTCACACCTGCATCTACACAAGCCTTAAAAGGAGGTAAATAAATATCCCGCAATGTATTTTCAGACATATCAACTGTATTATAATCTCTTCCGCTTTGCGCAGCTCCATATGCTGCATAATGTTTTGCGCATGCAATGATGGAAGTATTATTTTTAAAATTATTATTTCCCTGAAACCCCTTTACTCTTGCAGCGGCAATTAGAGAACCTAAGTAAGTATCTTCTCCTGCACCCTCAGCCACTCTACCCCAGCGGGGATCACGGCCAATATCAACCATGGGTGCATAGGTCCAGTTAATGCCATCTGCTGAGGCTTCGGTTGCAGCAATTCTTGCTGATCTTTCTATTGCTGTTAAATCCCAACTGCACGATTCGCCTAATGGGATTGGGAAAATTGTTTTATGTCCATGAATTACATCGTAACCAAATAATAAAGGGATATGTAACCTTGTATTTTCAACTGCATATTGTTGCAGCTGTCTTGTGTATTTTGCTGTGTAAGCGTTAAAGATTGCACCAACTTTTCCGGACTTAATATCATCAATATAATTTTCTCTTATTGATGGTCCTGTTACTGCCCAATCAGAAGTAAATAAAACCATTTGTCCTATTTTTTCTTCCAGTGTCATTATATTTATCAGGTCATTAATAAATTCTTCTTTGTTTTTTGGAGCAGTATTATTTGAAGAAAAACTACAGGCGAATAATATGGAAAGAATTGAAAATAATTTTGCAAATTTCATATCAGTAAATAATAATTAAAATGAATTAATATGTAAATCCTAATTTATCTGCAGCATCAGAAACTTCCGGGCAACTCATAAATAAATCCCATAATAGCTGTGTGCGATAATTTTCTATCATAATCATAATGGGTCCTTCGTCAATTGCTAAATAGGAATTGCCAAACCATCCCTCTGTCGCATTAAATGCATCATGAAATCCATAGTCGCCCCAAATTTTATCGCCAATTGTATAATAGAAAAATTTTAATGCCTGCATTGCATATTCAGGTGTATAAGGAAAAGAAGCTAATGCAGCAGTTGGTGTTATCACTCCTAAATCATTTGTTGGAGAATGCGCATTATAACCTTCCTGATTATCGCTTGCAGTTAACCCCCAACAATCGGAAGAATAGCCAACATACTTTAATGGATTATCAATACAATAGGCACGATTTATTTCTGTGTGATTTACATTTTGTGTCCAATAGTTTGCATAAGAATCATTCAATGTTTCAGGATTTAATCCGAGAAAAGAATAATGCGCAAAAAATAAAGGACCTCCGTAATCATATCCAAGTGGCAAAGTAAATCCATAGAAAGAACTTCCGTTTATGAATCCTCCATCACTTGCCCAGCCATGATGATAAACCTCTGCATCAATTGTATGCGTTGGTGAAGCGGCTGCAAGAAAATAGGTGATAAGACATTCGTTATATCCTTTAATTTTCATATTCATGATCCAATCTAAACCTGGCGACCAATGCCAGTATAAAACATCTTCACCACCTTTTGTGAACCAATCCCATTCAACGGTTTGCCATAAATTATTTATTTTAATTATGAGATCATTTTCTGTAACATCAGCAGCATTCAAATATTGACGCACCGTTAATAATCCATGTATTAAATAAGAAGTTTCAACTAAATCAGCACCATTATCATTGGGACTAAAAGGAATTACTTCACCTGTTGATCCATCCATCCAATGTGGCCATACCCCATGAAAACGATCTGCTGCTGCTAAAAAATCTACTATTTTATTTAAGCGCTCTACACCTTCCGTCCTCGTGATAAAATTTCTATCAATACCAATTATAATTGCCATTACACCAAAACCACTTCCACCGATTGTTACAACATCCGGCGTTGCATTTCTTTCCGGTGATAAACCGCTTACGGGATGTGCAAAATCCCAGAAGTATTTAAATGTTTGTTGTTGCACAATGGTTAATAATTCATCATCAGAAACAATCGGAAATTTAGGTGTTGAATCAATTGCAGTATAAAATTCTTTTGTGAAACCATTAAATACATAGTCAGGATTTTCTGCTTCCAGGTAAGTTGAAATTGTACAAACATATTTTTGAAAATGCGTTAATGCATTTACAGAATTTACAGTAATTGTTTTATTGCTGTCAGATAAAATAAAATTAAGTGGCTCTGTAAATCCTGCCTTTGCAATTGCAATTGCAGAACTATTAACAGTGGAAGGATTAAGAGGGTGATTAAATTTTATGATTGCAACCAGGTCTCTGTCAACATCTGTAACTCTTTCTCCGTATAAAAGATCTTTACCTGAAACTGTAATTGTATTAATGAGCAATGTTCCGGCTTGTGTAGAAAATGAAATTGTATACCCCGGAAAAGATTCATTATTTAAGCCTTTTAAAGTATTTGAAATTTGTAATATGTATGTTTTATTATTTAGTAAATTCTCATGGCTGAAAGAAATAGTTTTATTTTCATCCAGATAATAAGGCGTAAGGGAAATATTTGTTCCACCATCAGATAAGATAAATGAAGAGGTAACTGAAGAAGTGTCCAACTGTTTGGAAAAATTAATTACAATTTGCTGATCAATTGGTATTTGAGTATTTTCTGCGTCCGCATCTAAATTTAAATTTACTGTTCCAATATGCAGATAAATAAGTTGCAGATTTCCTTCAACATTATTTAAATCCGGATCCTTTTTACAAGAACTGCTTGTACTTACAAAAAATGCAAGGAGGAAAAAAAATTGCATGTGCAGAAAGTTTTTTGTCATCATTAAATATAATAAAACAGGGGTAGTTATTCATTACCCCTGTATAAATTTAGCCATTAAAATTGCTATTAATTTTTTTCTGAATTGTAAAGCTGCGAAACTTCACTTTCAGTAAGTGCTATATCAAAAATACGGAAATCATCCATTAAGCCTTTGAAAGTATTCGTTCCTGCACTATAATCTGACCATCCTGTAGCTGTATTTGCACGGCTGCAGAAATAACCTAATGTAAGAACCGGATCAATACCGGCAATCGCATCACCTGTGCCATCAGCTTTATTTGCAATTGCAAGGTCTTTTAAATACCATTCAGTAGTTTCAGCATCAAGATCTACCTGCATCGCCTTTACACCATTAAAGTAAATTGTTTTAGTAGCTGTAGATCCATCATGTGTCATAACTAATTGCGCCCATTGATTATCACCAATTAAATCTTTAATGCTTCCTGTATAGTCGTATAAAACTTGTCCGCCAATTGAACCGTCTCCATTTGGATCTGTCCATGCAGTTCCAAAATAATGACTGTTAGGATCAGGACTTAAAGCATGACTTGTTGCAAATTTTGTCCAGGCAAGATCTCCTCCCATTTCCATAAAATATCCTCTTTCAGTTGCTACACCAAACATTATTAAACTACCGGCCGCATAATCAGCACTGTTTACCTTAAACCACAAACTAATTGTTGTGCTTGGATTTACAAATCCCGAACCTGTTAATTCAACAATATCCCCATTACCAGCGGCTGTTGCTCCGCCAAAACTTGCAGCAGCGTTTGCATTACCAAAACGGTCAGCTGTATAACTTACTTGTTCAAATGAACCGGTAGATGTTCCGGTAACATCGAATATACTTCCATTAAGTGGAAGATATAATACCTGAGCATCTTTTTGAGGCGGTGTATCAAGACCGACTCCCTGTGTTGTAAAACTTGTTGTTGCATCAGAAGCAAGTTCTCCTTTATCTGATTTTACACCACTTATTGTAAGCGTATAATTTGTTCCTGATAAAAGATCATCTGTAGGATCTACAGTAACTGTTGTTCCTGAAGCTGTAGCAGCAATATCAACATCAACATTACCTCTTACTAAAGTTATTCCTCCCAATGATGATGCGTCCACTGTAGTACTGAATGTGATTATTATACTTTCAGTTTCTGATACACCAGTAGCGGCAGTAGCGCCATACAGATCAGTTGCGCCTGAAGTAATAGAAGAAACCGAAATCGCAGGATTTACCGGAGTATCTTCGTCTTTGTTACATGCCGAGAAAGTTAAACCTCCTAACAGCACGATACCTAATGAATAATTGATTAAACGTTTCATTTTTAATTTGTAATTATTTGTTATAAAATATGATCTAAAAAAATAGTGTGTAAATATAACACTATGTTATCATAAAGAAAAATATCCTGCATTTTTTTACCATCCCGGATTCTGTGTAATTGCACCACCTGAAAGATCAATCTCACTTTGAGGTATTGGAAATAATTCATTTTTACCTTCAATAAATCCTAACGGGCCCAAAATTTCAGGAGCTTTTCCTGTTCTTACAAGATCATAAAATCTTTCTCCTTCCATTGCAAATTCAAACCGGCGTTGATCAATAATTTCATTGCGTAAAAGAGTTTGCTCTGCTTCTGTAAAATCAATTAACCCTGCCCTTGTTCTAATTTGATTCAAATAAAATAACGCATCGCCGCTATTGCCATTTTCATTTAATGCTTCTGCGGCAATCAATAAAACTTCAGCATATCTTAATACACGAATATTATATCCCCATTCACTAACTGTAGTTTCTCCGGGCACCCAAACTTTTTGATTATAACATTCAATTTCGAGAGTGTCTGTTTCAGAATCATCCGTATAAGTAATATCATTTGTTGCAACATCCCCTTGAATAAAAACGCCGTCAATTGTTTCACCTAAAAAAATAATTGTGGCATCCTTTCTTATATCGTCTGCAGCAAAAGAATTTATTAAACTAAGGGAAGGACGGTTAAACCCCCAGCCTTTATTAGGTACTCCTCTAACACCTTGTGTATTTGCAAATTGATTCCCACCTAACAAAGGGCCTTCTTCAAAAGGTCTTGCACCAACTTCAAAAATAGATTCTATTCCGAATTGCCCGGTTAATGAAAATGCATTACTAAAATCTGATTCTAGAATATATTGCGCTGAATTAATGACCTCCAGTGCGTACAGAGATGCATTTTCATAATCTTTTAAATATAAATACACTTTTGCTAATAATGTTTTTGCAGCACCTTTTGTTGCTCTGCCCAGATCATCAGAATTGTAATCATTTTTTTCAGGTAAATTATTTATTGCCTCCAACAGATCAGGAATTATTATTTCATTATAAATTTCCATTTTTGGTGACCGGGGCAAATCCGGATCTGCCACTACAGTTGTTACCTTAGGAACATCACCCCATGCTCTCACCAGATTAAAATAAAACATTGCTCTTAAAAATTTTGCTTCAGCTATATATCTTGTTTTTAATGTTTCATCCATTTCTATTGGTGGGATTCTTTCAATAACAACGTTTGCACTTTTTACTGACTGATACAATGCACTATACCATGGAAATATGTCTGTTAATGTTGGTGTAAATGTGAAATTATCCACTAAATTCAAACGTCCCGCATCACCGGGATTAGATCCTTTTCTTGCATCGTCAGACATAATATCCAGAATGGGAAATCCACCACTCCAATAACTCCAGTTATGCAGGCTACCATAAACAGCATTAATTGCCAGGAAAGCATCTGCTTCAGTTTGCGGAAATAAAGCCTCGGTCAATGATCCCTGCGGGCTTACATCAAGGAAATCTTTTTTGCAGGATGAAATAGTTATAGAAATAATGAGGATTGCTGTTGTAATGAATTTAAACATGATTGTATATTTTGATGTCATTATTTTCAATTATTAAAATGTTAGGTCAATGCCGATTGAATAAATAGATGTAAGGGGATAAACCCCCAGATCAATTCCGGAAGCCAAAGCAGTTTCGGCTGCAATTTCAGGTGTGTATCCCGTATAATCTGAAAATGTAATAAGATTTGTTCCTCTCAAATAAATATTTGCTTTTGTTATTCTCCAGTTTGTAAGTAGTTTATTTGAAAGTGAATATCCAACAGTAGCACTGCGCAACCTCAAAAAGCTTCCATCCTGAATAAAATAATCAGAGGGTTCATAATTTGTTCCACCGGCAGTAGGCCGTGGTTCCGTATTGCTTGATCCCTCTCCATCCCAATGATCAATTACATTGCTTTCAAAATTATATAAGTCGGGGCGTACTGCATTTTTCCCATTATAAATTTCATTGCCGTACTGTCCACTGAAATCCAGTGAAATACTAAAATCAGCATAAGAAACATTTGCATTAAATCCGTAAACAAAATCGGGAATATAGGAACCTATGAATGTTCTGTCTAAATCATCAATAATCCCATCGCTATTCAAATCAGCAAATTTTAAATCGCCAACTTGCTGTCCCGGAATTATAGCACTGGAAGTAAGTTCTGCTTCATTTTGAAATACGCCCTCCACTTCATACCCATAAAATGATCCGATGGGTTGTCCCACGACAGTTCTTGTAACTAACTGTCCATTACCCAATGAACCGGAGGATATAAATGAACCTATACCTTCTGCTGCACCTAACGCAAGCACCTCATTATGAATAGGAGACCCTAAAGCTCCAATTCTGTATTTTATTTTTCCGATCTGATGATTCCATGCGACATTAAATTCAAAACCACGATTTAAAACTTTTGCTGCATTAAATGTTTGTGTGGCAAAAGGTCCATTACCCAAGTGCCCCGGTGTAATCAGATCAACTAAAATTCCGTCTGTTATTTTATTATAAAAATCAAATTCACCTGTTAGCCTGTCATTAAATAATCCAAGCTCAAGACCTATATCAGTTTGTGTTGTACTTTCCCATTTTAGATCGGGGTTTCCTGTTGAGCCATAAGTAGAACCTTGTAATAAATCTTCGCCACTACCGAATACTGCATTTTGATTATTAGATACCAAAGAAAATTGGCGCAAATAAAATATTTTCTCGTTTCCTATAATTCCCCAGCTCGCCCTGATCTTTAAATTGCTGAATATATCTGATGATGCCATAAAGGATTCATTGATAATATTCCATCCAACTGCAACAGATGGAAAAACTCCCCAGCGATTATTGGCCCCGAATTTTGATGAACCATCTCTGCGTACAGAAGCGGTAAATAAATACCGGTTATTAAAAGTATAATTCACCCGGCCGAGGTAAGATAACAAAGCAGTTATTTCAGGCTCATTGTTATATTGGCTTTTGTTAGTTGCAGTTAAATATTGAATGTCTCCTGTTTGTAAATACCACAGGGATGGATCTTCACCAATTAAATTTTGAATACCGGCGGTAATATATTCAATGGATGTTCTCTGAGCAGTATATCCTGCCAATACATTCATTCTATGTTTACCTATTTCTTTATTATAACTAATAGTATTTTCCCACAACCATTTATCAAAATTTGAGACAGATTGAGAAAGATCATTCAGTGCATTACTTTGACTTGAGCTGATGAAAAAGGTGGGTGTAAAAGTTTTTGTTTTTGAAAATGATGCATCAAAACCATAACTACTTCTGAAAACAAAATCTTTTAAAAAAGTAATATCTCCATAAAACGTCCCGACACCTCTTACACTTTCAGTATTAGAATTTGTGTATTCAATTGCTGCAAGCGGATTACCTGAACCAAATACTTCTGCAAAACTTCCATCATCGTTATATGGAACTGATGTAGGCCATGCACGATAAACCTGAGCTACAACAGCTGCAGGATTTTCTTTTTTGTCAGGCGCAACAGTAATATCAGTTCCGAATTTTATATTTTTTGTTATAGCATAACTATTATTTAATTTAATTGTCAGGCGCTCATAACTTGATTCAGGAATAATTCCGTCTTGTAAAAAAAATCCTGTTCCGAAATAATAATTATATTTTCCTGACGAACCTGCGATAGAAACATGATAATTCTGAAGAGGCGCAAAATTTTCGAAAATTAAATCCTGCCAGTCTGTACTATCCACTCTGTCAATGTTATTAAATGTACCGGGATTAATTATGTTTACCACTTCAGCAAATTCCCGGGCAGAAAGTAAATCAATCTTTTTTGAAAGATGCTGCAAACTGAATTCAGCGGATATATTAATTGTTTGATATTCACCATTTCCTGTTTTCCCTTTTTTTGTAGAAATAATAATTACACCATTTGCACCCCTTGAACCATAAATTGCCGTAGACGATGCATCTTTCAGTACTTCAATAGATTCTATATCGGCGCTGTTTAGAAACGAAATATCATCGAGAATAACACCATCAACAACATAGATAGGTGATGAATTATTTAATGTACCAATTCCCCGGATACGAATTACAGGAGCAATCCCCGGCTCACCTGATACACTGGACACTTGCACTCCTGAAACTTTTCCCTGCAAAGCCTGGGCAGCAGATGATGACGGAATTTTATTGATGTCTTCTCCCCTTACCGATGAAACTGAGCCCGTGAGATCGCTTTTCTTTTGTGTGCCATAGCCTATAACTACAACTTGTTCCAGCAATTCATTATCCGGTTCAAGAGAAATATTTAAAATACTTCCCAGACTATTTACAGAAAAAGACTGGCTGACATACCCCACAAAAGAAAATGTGATAGCAGTATCCTGTTGCGGATTGAAAATCAATTCATAGTTGCCATCTATATCTGTGATAGTTCCCGTGTTGCTGCCTTTTGCAAGAATTGAGACACCGGGCAATCCAGTGCCATCACTTTTATCTGTAACTGTTCCTGTGACTGTTGTGTTTTGTGCAAATGAAAAGATTGTTTGCAAAAGGAGAAAGAAGGTAAAGCGTATTTTTCCCATAGATGCGATATAGTGTAACAAATACAATAAGTATCAAACCTACAAATATTTTTTATAATGAAGAAGAAACAGAAAAAAATGCCTGGTGAGAAATGAGAGACAGAAAATAAATTTATTTCAATGTTTCAGCAAGATTAAAATAAAATAGCCGACTATGAATAGCCGGCTATTTAAAATATCTTTTATAAAATAATTAATACGGCTTATTCTTTTTAACTACAGGTTGTTTGAAGTCTTCTTCTTTTACCATACCTTGTTTACCAAGATATGTCCAGACAATTGCTTTGCTGTATTCATCAAATACTTTATTAATATCTTTAAGTGTTGTTGCATTTACCGCAGCAGTAATTCCATCTAATTGCTCCCATCCACCCTGCACTTCTGCAGCACCTAAAGCATCTGCCTGGTTGCCTGTTGTTTCAATGGTTAAATAATATTGTGTTAAAAAACCTTCTCTTGTATCTACTAATTCATCTTCTAAAAATCCTTCTCCTTTAATTTTATTTATTTCATCCACCATCACCTGCATACTTTGTTTTGGATCTATAGTGGAAATATAAATTACGCTGTATGGATTATTTACAGCAGCCCCTGCATAAAATGCTGCGGGCGCATAACTTAAACTTCTTTTTGTTCTAAGTTCTGTAAAATATCTGTCGCCAAGAATACTCATAGCAATACGCATACTCACACCATCTTTTGTATTTGCAAAAGGTGAACTCATAACACCCCGAATATAATTAGTAGCAATATCCCGGTCTTCAATAAAAGTTTTACCCTCCCTTAAAATTGTTTGTTCTTCTTCTCTTGCAGTAGTTCCCTGCGGCATTGTTTTCATGCTCTCTGTAATTTTCTTTGTGATATCCTCTTTTGTTACATTTCCAACAACAACAATAAATACTCTTTTCTTCACAATGGTATTTTGATAATATTGTTTTACATCACTTAGTGTAATGGTTTCCAAACTTTTTGCTGTACCTGAAGGATCTTTTACATAATTAGACCCGGGGAACGCATTTTTTCTGGACAATACTGCAAGATATCCATCAGGATCACTTTCAGTTGCTTTTGCATTTGCTATAAGCTGCTCTTTTAATATATTAAATTCATTTTCAGTGAATGCAGGTTGCATAATTGCATCGCTGAATAACTTCCAACTATCATCCCAAAATAATTTAATGCATGTCATGTTCACATCGCCGTAATCAAGATTGGTACTTGCTCCGAATGATGTCCCGATTTTTTCTGCAGCGGTTTTGAAATCAAGTTTACTCCTGTTTTTTGTACCACCATCTATCATCAGGTTTGTTGTAACATTTTCTATACCCTGTTTGTCTTCAGAATAATTAGCTGTACCTCCTTCAATCATCATGCGCACACTTATTACTTCTTTGGGTGTATTCTTTAAAATTACCTTGATACCTTCTACAGTAAATTCCTGTGTTCCTGTTTGCGCAAATAATGGAGCGGAAAAAATACTTAATAAAAGGAAGGTTAATATGTTTCTTGTATTCAAATTGTTTCTCATAACAATTAATTTTTTATTGTTTATAAATTTATTCAGGTTTTTGAAATCCCATAGTTGTAACATCAATCATATCATTCATGGATGAGGGCATCATTAATCCAACAACATGTGGCTTATCTTTAACATAAGTATTTATATATTTTGTAATATCTGCTCTTGTTACTTTTTGAAGGTTCTCTATATAATTAGTATAATAATCGATTGTTGCACTTGCCCACCAGTAAGTTACAAGATGAATATATTGCGATGTACTTTCCTTGCCATAAGAATCCTGAATAGCTAATAAATTCTTTGCTGTTTGCATTTGCTCATCAGTGTAATAATCAGGATTTGACCACTCGTTTATATTTTTCCATAATACATCATATGCTTCCTGCATTTTCATAGGATTAGGTACAAGCACAATTTGAACAGGCCCTGTATGTTTTTCTGTTTGATAACTTACACCAACCTGGTAAGCAAGTCCTGTTTCCACTAATTCCCTTTGCAATTTGCATGAAGCCTGTTGCATAATAAAAGAAAAAACATCTGCAGCATAAGTACTCTGCAAATCTCCTCTTGTATCAGGGCCATGATAACCAATTAAAATAAGCGGCACCTGCGCAATATCGCTTGTCATTGCAAATTTTGTTTCTCCCTGCAAAGGTTTTACTTCCGGTATTGGCCATCTTTCAAATGGATCGAAATCCATTGCTTTCCAATCACCAAAAACAGCTTCAACCTTTTTAAAAATTTCATCATGCTTTACATCACCGGCTATAGCGATCATTGCATTGTTGGGATAATAATATTTTTCTTTTATCACATTCATTTTTTCAGGTGTGCAGCTTAATATCACATCATGCAAACCGATCGGGTTTTTGCGGTAATAATTTGCGCCCCACATAGCTCTTCCAAAATCTTCAAATAAAAAATAATACGGATTTGATTCCGCTCTCTGGAATTCACCGTCAACAACAGGGTTTTCATTTTTCATTTCCTGTTCCAGAAATAGCGGGTAACGAATTGCTGAATTCATAAAGCGCATTCCTTCATCCAATTTTCCATTACTGAGTGTAATAAAATAATTTACTCTTTCATTAGATGTGGTTCCGTTGAAAACAATTCCAAGCTCATTCACCCTTTTTAAGAATGCCTCCTGGCTGGGAATATCTTTGTTTGCCTTAAAGAACATGTGCTCATACATATGGCTTAATCCATTGAAGGCACTGTCTTCGGTGTAAGCACCATTTTTCACAACTATTTCTATAGTTGCTAATGGAACTGTGTTATCTTCTATTACCAAAACGTCTAACCCGTTTGGTAATTCTTTAAAAAAGAAATTAGAAGGTAATTTGGTTTGTGCCGAAATATTCATGACAAGCATACCTGCGGCACAGATTGATAATATTTTTTTCATCGTTTCAAAAATTTTTCAGTTGCCCAAAGTTAGGTTAACATTTTTTATTTGAAGTTATGATGGCGTTAAACTCTGTTAAGCTAAGTAAGGGTTTTGCCAATGATGTAAATATCTTGCGTTAAAATCAATAAGCACCTGAATATTTTCTTGTAAACCACTCTATTGTAAGTAGCCCAAGTAACAAAAAGAAAAGCCATTTTAAATTGATGAGTGAGCGGGTTTTTACAATTTCATGCAATACAGGTTTTGCTGATGCGGTATTTTTAATAAGGCTTTCGATACTTGCAATTTCATCAGGATATACCATTTTACCGTTGCTTTCCACAGACATTTGATTTAATATTTTATGATCAGCTGTTGAATTAATACTTTCCAGCCGCAGAGATGCAATACTGAATGCTCCTTTATCGGTAAATTGTTTTCCATTTAAAGTAGTGGATGCAACAAATGAATAGCTGCCTTCAGAAAAATATCCTGCATTTAATGTATAGCGGTTTCCAGTTTTTGTAAACTGGTAAGTAAATTCTTTTCCGTTATCATCTGTAATTGTAAGATTTGCTTCCGGGATATTAATTAATTCATAACTATCATTATATAATTCTGCATCAATAATAATACTTTCATTTTCATTAATTACATTTTGTGCATTTGCAATTATTGCCCGAAATTGTTTTTTATCATTTTTTGCTGATAAGTATTGAATTGTTTTACTCACTAATTCATTTGTGGCAGATTGATTATTATTCAACACATAATCATACATACGCCATTTATAAAAATTTTCTCCGCATAATACTGCTCTCTTCTCTGTGCCGGGAATACTGTAAATCAATAAAGGATATTTTGTTCCAACGGTTCCTATTTTTTGATAGAATAAAACCTGTGATGCTGCAGAGATAGTATATTTTCCATAAGGGGCTGCAAGCGGAGGAAATTTTGGATATGATGACAAGGAAGGTTGTGAAATAGTAAATAAATTAAAAGACAGTTCATTGGTTGCTGTCACCTGGTTTGCAGCAGGTCCTGTAGGATTTACCTGAACAATATTTTGGAGCTTATTAAAAGTATTTGTGGCAGTTTGGTCACCTACAATAAACCAAACAGGAATATTTTGCTGATCAATAACATTTAAAACATTTTCAATTTTATTTATTGCTGATGGAAGGTTATGCAGAATAATTAAATTTTGTTCAGCAATATTTCCCTGAAGTGTATTTGGTAATGCTACTGTAACTTCATAATTCTGATTTGTTTCAATACTTTGTTTTAATGCTGCAATGTCAGGATGCGGGGCGTTTACAAGAATTAATATTTTTTGCCTTGCATCCAGCACTTCTATATAAATATCCTGCACATTATTATCTGTTGTAAACTCTCCTTCTATTTTTTGCACTGCAACACGATAATGCCTGATACCGGGTGCGTCTGCTTCAAGAATAAATTCCGCATTCGTTGAAAATTGATCTGCAGGCACAGAAATGCTTTTTTCTCCTCGCAACACATTTCCATTTTTAGATATTTCTGAAATGGTAATTTTCGAATTATTCCCTGTGCAAAATATTGCATCTACATCGCAACGCACAGAAAATTTATCTCTCAAATACACAATATTATTATGCTGCACTCTGCTGATACGGATATCTTTTTTGGGAACAGTGTCACCTAACGCAATAGTATAATAGGGCGCATTCAAATTATTTTTGACATACACCGGGTTACTTCCTGAATTATAAATACCATCGCTTGCAAAAACAATTGCGCCTACATTCAAATTTTGATAGATGTTCTGAATATCCTCCAGCGCAGAAGAAATATCAGTTATTTTTTCAGAAAAGGTAATTGTATTATTTTCCTTTAAGTTTTCTCCTAATGTATAAAAACGCACATCATAATTTGACTCCAATTTCTTTTGAAGATCAAAAATTTCTTTTTTATATGCTGCTGTATCAAGATTA
>JACMJP010000043.1 GCA_014380545.1 Chitinophagales bacterium
AATTCATATTTATCTCCCTTAACAAGGGGCATCCATTCGGGATAAGTTCCTTTAGCTATCGGGAAATAAAACATATCTACAACATTGCCATGAAATAAAGAAGCATAGCCTTCAGCAGAAAATTTTGCAATACCGGCATATCCGTAAATTCCACTTATAGGATCTATTCCCTTATCGAATAACAATCCATAAAAAATACTGTCTAAGATATTTCCGATAGCTCCTGCAAAAATTAATGCAATACTGATGATCAAACTTTTTGATGCATTATGTTTAACCAGAGAAATTAAATACCATGCAATAAATACAACAGCAACTATTCTGAATAAGGTGAGAAATAATTTTCCATAATCGCCACCCAATTTCATCCCAAAAGCCATTCCGTCATTCTCAATAAAATGTATCCTTGCCCAGTCTGCCCCGAACATTTGTACCTCATTACCATATTCAAAATTTGTTTTAATCCAAATTTTTAAACACTGGTCGATACAGAGTACCAGGAAAATGATCAGGAGTGCAAGATGTGAACGCTTCACGATATTATCCTTTTCCGCTTTGCTTTGCTTCAATACTTAAAGTTGCATGCGGAACTGCTTTTAATCTTTCTTTAGAAATTAATTTTCCGGTTTCCCTGCAGATACCATAGGTTTTATTTTCAATACGCATTAATGCTTTTTCAAGATGTGAAATATATTGTATCTGGCGACTTGCCATCTGACTTAAATATTCCCGTTCGCTGTGCATAGTTCCGTCTTCAAGTCCTTTGAACCTTGCATCATCATCCCCACCCAACTCAGAACTGCGGCTTACCTGTTCCTGTAAATATTTTAATTCGCTCTTTGAACTATCCAATTTTTTTGTGATCAACTCTTTGAACTCTGCAAGTTCTTCATCACTATATCTTGTTTTATTTGGATCCACTACTGTTTTTTGAATTGCCGGTTGCTGCTTTGCAACGTTTTTAATAACCATTCTTTGAAATGTGATAATGGGCTTTGTAATAACTCTCGGTTCAGACTTTTTTTCCTCGGTCTTAACTTTTCCTCTTCTTCTTGCTTTCTTCTTTTCTGCTACAACCGGATTAATTACGTTTATTTCAGGCTTTATTTCTTCTGCTTTTTTAATCGGTGCTGCAATCTTTACTTCTTCTTTTTTAATTTCTTTTTTCTGAATGATTTCTTTAGGAGCAGCTTTTTTAATTTCAGGTTGCTTAGCTGATTTTTTATGTAGTAATTTATTTATTATTGATTTAACTCCGGCTACGGATTTTTTTATTATGGGTTTATTTGCTGCAGGTTTCTTTACAACAAGTTTCTTTGCAGGCGCTTTTTTAATTATCGGTTTTTTAGCGGTAACTTTTTTAGGTGCTGATTTCTTTACTACAAGTTTCTTTGCCGGTGCTTTTTTAATTATCGGTTTTTTAGCGGCAACTTTTTTAGGCGCTGACTTCTTTACTACAAGTTTTTTAGCTGGTGCCTTTTTGCCAACAGGCTTAGCTTTTTTAGCAGGTTTTACAGGGCTGGTTTTCTTCTTACTTGGTTTGGTTGCTTTTTTAATAACCTTTTTCTTTGGCATAACACTTATGTTTTATTTACTTTAACTTTTACTGTCTGTTCATTTATTTCAATCACCTCAAATTGTTGCAGTTCAGCTACTTCTATGAGCTCCACCGCTAAAATTTCGGCGCAAATATACGGCTTATATTCTTGTAAAGCAGCATGCAGTTCATTATTCATTTCTATCTGAACCATAATCCTGTCAGTTATTTCGAGGTTCATATCTTTCCTTAATTTCTGTAGTTTGCTTACAAGCTCACGGGCATTACCTTCATTTTTTAATTCCTCCGTAACTGTAATGTCCAATGCTACACTTACCACTCCGGCATTTGCCACCAGCCATCCGGGAATATCCTCTCCGGTAATTTCCACATGTTCTAACAACAATTCTACTTTTTTATTTCCTATATCAATTATTGCCCTGCCTGAATTTTCGAACTCAACTATTTCCTGCTGTGAAAAGTTTCCGATAACTGCTGCAACACTTTTCATATCAGCCCCCAGTTTTTTTCCCAGCGTTTTAAAATTGGGTTTTATTTTTTTTGTGATGAGTCCGTTTGTATCATGAATAAACTCTATTTCTTTAATATTTACTTCGCTTTTAATAAGATCACTTACAGCTGCTACCTGATTTTGAATATTTGGATCTAAAACAGGGATCATAATTTTAGATAAAGGCTGACGTACTTTCAGGTTTTCTTTTTTGCGCAATGCTAAAACAGTACTCGAAATTTCCTGGGCTATTTGCATACGTTCTTCCAGGTCTTTATCAATTATGGTTTCGTCAGCAATAGGAAAGGACGAAAGATGTACGGATATATTTTTATCCCTGCCGGTAATATTATTCAGGTTTGTAAAAAGATGCTCAGCAAAAAATGGTGCAATAGGGGCCATTAATTTAGAAATCACCTCCAGACAAGTATATAATGTTTGATATGCCGCAAGTTTATCATCTGAATTTTCTGATTTCCAAAATCTTCTTCTGCCTAAGCGCACATACCAGTTGCTTAAATGATCACTCACAAAATCCTGTATCATTCTTCCTGCTCTTGTGGGTTCATAATCATTTAAACTTTCCGTTACCCCAATTATTAAGGTATTTAATAATGATAATATCCATCGATCTAATTCAGTTTTGTCTTTTAATGCTATTTCTTTTTCAGTGAAATTAAATCCGTCAACATTTGCATATAAAGTAAAGAATGAATAAGTATTATGTAATGTGCCGAAAAATTTTCTCTGTACCTCACTAATTCCTTCTGCATCAAATTTTAAATTATCCCAGGGTTGTGCATTCGTAATTAAATACCATCTTGTAGCATCTGCACCATATTTATTTATTGTATCAAACGGATCAACAGTATTACCTAACCGCTTGCTCATTTTATTTCCCCCCTTATCAAGCACTAATCCATTTGAAATTACATTTTTATATGCAACAGAATCAAATAATAAAGTAGCAAGTACATGCAAAGTAAAAAACCATCCTCTTGTCTGATCAACACCTTCTGAAATATAATCAGCCGGAAACGATGCTTTAAATTTTTCTGTATTTTCAAATGGATAGTGTAATTGCGCATAAGGCATTGCACCACTGTCAAACCATACATCAATCAAATCGCTTTCACGATACATAGCTTTGCCTGCCTCGCTCATTAAAATAATTTCATCAACAAAAGGTTTATGCAGATCAAAAGAATGATCAATAAGAGATGAATAATAGGAGCCATCATTTAATCCTGCATCAGTTGCTTTTTTATATTCGTTTTTTAATTCATCGATAGACCCAATACATTTTTCTTCAGCACCATCGTCAGTTCTCCAAATTGGCAACGGCGTTCCCCAAAATCTCGACCGGCTTAAATTCCAGTCAACTAAATTTTCCAGCCACTGACCAAATCTTCCTTCACCGGTATTTTTTGGTTTCCAGTTTATTGTTTTATTTAATGCAATTAATTTTTCTTTTGCTGCTGTTGTTTTAATGAACCAGCTATCAAGCGGATAATAAATTACGGGTTTATCCGTGCGCCAGCAATGCGGATAATTGTGCTCATACTTTTCTACTTTAAATGCACGGTTATTTTCTTTTAATGTAATTGCAATATCCACATCAGGATTTTTCCAATCCACTTCATCTTTATAATTTTTTACATATCTGCCACTTAATTGTACTCCGCTCCATTCAGGTAATCCATCAATAAATTTTCCCTGTTTATCTACTAATGTCAATGAACCGATATTATTTTGTTTTGCAACACGAAAATCATCTGCTCCGAAACTTGGGGCAATATGCACGATGCCTGTTCCGTCTTCAGTAGAAACAAAATCCCCGGTAATTACTTTAAATGCATCGCCATTCTCAGGTTGTTGAAGCGGAATTAATTGCTCATATTTAATTCCCGCAAGATCACTTCCTTTAAATTGAGAAATTAATTTCCATCCGGCCCCCTTTTGATTTCCCCCCATGGGGGAAACATTACTTTTATCATTAATTGTAACATTTGCATTTATATCAATCAACTCATGAACTTTATTTTCTTCCTTAAAATAATTTGCAACACGATCTTCTGCAAGAATTACAGATATATGTTTTCCTGTATATTGGTTAAATGTTTCTATCTGCACATAATTAATATTCTTTCCAACTGCTAATGCACAATTTGAAGGTAGTGTCCAGGGTGTTGTTGTCCATGCTAAAAAATAAA
>JACMJP010000299.1 GCA_014380545.1 Chitinophagales bacterium
AACATCCTGTTATTAAAGATGAAATAGCTTCTATTGAAAACGCCCTGAATAAATATGTTGAAGGAACAATAAAACCACCTACGCATATAAAACAAAATATTTTAGATAGTATTTATGCTGAAGAAGCAAAAAAGAATGGCTTACCATTTATTTTATCCCCTGATTCAAAAATAAATGACTGGTTCGAATATTTGAAATGTAACCAAATAGAAAAGCCTGAAGGAAATGATGCACTGTATATGACTGAATTTTCTAAAACAAATAATATTGTTACATATATAGCATGGGCAAAACCCGGAGCATTTGTGGAAGAAGAACATGGCGATGAACTGGAGCGCCTTTTTATGCTGCAGGGAAGTTGCAAAATAGACTTCGATGGCGTTACGCATTATTATAAAGAAGGTGATTTTGTTGAAATAAAGAAAAATACACTTCACAGGGCAGAGGTTACCGGGTCAGAAACGATGATTTTAATCGGGCAGCGGCTTGTAGCCTGATGCTTATATAATTCTACAAGAGTTAATTCAAATTTGCAGGAACAGTAAATTTAAAATCACTGCCACCTGCTTTATTTGCTTCTATCCAGATAGTTCCTCCAAGCTGATCAATAATTTTTTTGCAGATAGTTAAGCCGATACCCGTTCCGGAATATTCATTTCGGGTATGTAATCTTTGAAATATCATAAACACTTTTTCACGATACTCTTCGTCAATTCCTATCCCGTTATCTGAAACGGTAAATTCCTGAATGCCATTTTTTCTTTTCACAGATATTCTTATGGTAGGAATTTTACTTGTATTATATTTTATTCCATTAATAACAAGATTTAAAAATAACTGAAGCAACTGTGTTTCTTCAGCGTATACAACGGGTAAAACTTTTACAATGATCTTAGCATTGCGCTCTTTTATTGTCGAATCTAAATTTGTAATGAGCAGCTTCATTACTTTATTCATATTCACCGGATGTTTTTCTGCAATGTAATTAATGTTTGATAAGATGAGCAGGTCATTTACCAAGTTATGCATTGTTGAGGTACCCTCCAGCATAAATTGTAAATACTCTTTTTCCTCCTCAGTTATTTTTTCACTCATGCTGCGTTCCAGCAATTTTGCATAAGCTGAAACCATACGAAGTGGTTCTTTCAAATCATGCGAAGCGATGTGTGCGAATTGTTTTAACTGGTTATTCGAAACTTCTAATTGCCTTGCGTATGTTTCTATCTGTTCATTTTTTATGCGTAGTAATTCAGCTTCTTTTTCTTTTTTCTCAAGATCAAACTGGTTTCTTGCTTTAACAATTGCAAATGTTTTTTCATCATTAAACTGCTCTACAAGTGTAGCTGCATATTTTTTTTCATATTCGTATGCTTTATCAAATTGATCTAACTTGTAATAAGCATCTGCTATGTATTGATAAATTGTTGTTAAAGATGTTTTTACTTTTATATCAATATAAATTTTTTCTGCCTTTTTGTAATTTGAAAGCCCGGATTTTGCATCTCCCGTAGAAAGGTAGGCTTCTCCAATTTGCTGGTATGTATGACCCGTATGATAAAAACTATTAATCTCCTTATTTATTTTTTTTGCTTCTTCAAAATATTTTAAACCCTCTTCCAGTCGATTCATTTTGGAATACACCAAACCAATATTTGAGCAAAAAATTGATAAATATGTTTTGGCGTCGCTTTCATGAGCAAATGCGTACGCCTTCAACAAGTAGTCAAGGGAACTTTCAAAAGACTTTTTTTTATAATGAAAGACAGCAAATGAATTATAACAATTAGCTATACCTGATTTGTCATCTACATCTTTATATAACTGAAAAGCTTTTTGTAAATAATCTTCCTGAGTAAACTCAGCGCCTTCCTGGTTAAAGAGAATAAATAAATTATAATAAACAGAAGCAAGCCATCTTTTTTCATGGTCCTGTAATTTTTCTTTGAATTCTATTATCCTTGCTGCTTTTAAGTATTCTCCCTGAGCGTTAATTAATTCTCCTAAGTATTGATAGGCTCTGCCTTTATTTAAATGATAATAAGGTTCATATTTTTTTCTGAAATTGCCCTTCATTAAATTATGCGCTTCATCGCATAATAAAACTGATCTTTTGTAATCATTTTCAGCACTACATACATAGTGTGCTAATTCTAATTTTCCGATTCCGGCATAGTTTGAATTATTGATTGAATTAGAAAGTTCTATAATACGCAATGCAAGTGGCTGAATATTTACTGCGTTTGTCTTAGCCTCTTTGCGAACTTGCAATAAAAGATATTCTATTTCACTTACAACTGTACGTTTAAATGAAACCGAGGGCAGTACCTGTGTGGATGGTTGGGGCATAAATAAATCTTTATTATTTGGGGTTTGTACCTAAATAGGCCATAGACAAAATGTCAGAAACAAATATATGGCATTTACTTTGAAAAATCAAACATTAAATTTTTTATAAAATGACTACAGAAAGAGGAACAATTGCAGTTCAAACGGAAAATATTTTTCCAATTATTAAAAAATTCCTTTACAGCGACCATGAAATATTTTTGAGAGAATTGATCTCCAACGCAGTGGATGCTACTCAAAAATTAAACAAACTTGCTGCTATGGGTGAAGCTACAGGCGAAATTGGAAACACTACAATAGAAGTATCTATTAATAAAAAGAAAAAAACAATACGCATAAAAGATAAAGGTATTGGAATGAATGCGGCTGAAGTAAAGCGATATATTAACCAGGTCGCCTTCAGCAGTGCAAACGAATTCCTGGAAAAATACAAAGGACTTGAAGACGGAAAAAATATAATCGGACATTTTGGTTTGGGTTTTTACTCCGCTTTTATGGTTGCGGACACAGTTGAATTAATTACAAAATCATACAAAGAAAATGAACATGCAGTAAAATGGACCTGCGATGGAAGCCCTGAATTTACTTTAGAAGAAAGCGACAAGAAGGAACGGGGGACTGAAATTATTCTGCATATTAATGAGGAGTCGAAAGAGTTTTTGGAAGAAAGTAAGATACAGAGCTTATTAGATAAATATTGCAAATTTCTTCCTGTTGAAATCCAATTCGGAGAAAAAGATTCGACTATATCTGCAGCCGATGGTGAAAAAGAGAAGAAAATAAAAATACCGAATATCATTAATAATCCATCTCCTGCATGGACAAAAAAACCTTCTGATCTTACGGATGAAGATTATAAAAATTTTTACAATGAATTATATCCTTACAGTGAAGCGCCTTTATTCTGGATACATCTGAATGTGGATTACCCGTTTAACTTAACAGGTATCTTATACTTTCCGAAAATTAAAAAGAGTTATGAGATACAGAAAAATAAAATTCAATTATACAGCAACCAGGTTTTTGTAACAGATGAAGTAAAAGAAATTGTTCCCGAATGGCTTACTTTACTACATGGTGTTATTGATTCGCCTGATATCCCGTTGAATGTTTCAAGAAGCTATTTGCAAAGTGACCAGAATGTAAAAAAAATAAATAATTACATTACAAAGAAGGTTGCTGAAAAGCTGGAAGAATTATTTAAAAAAGACAGAGCTGAATTTGAGCAAAAATGGGAAAATATTAATGTGATAGTTAAATATGGAATGTTGAGTGATGATAAATTTTATGACAAGGCATCGGCATTCTGTTTATTGCAAAATACAGATAAAAAATATTTTACATTTGAAGAGTACAAAGAGCATATTAAAATAAACCAAACAGATAAATCAAAACAAATTATTGCTCTCTACACAAACAACACAATTGACCATCATGTGTATGTGGATGCTGCAAAAAATAGGGGTTATGATGTTCTTGAAGTGGACAATGTAATTGACAATCATTTTATTTCTTTTATTGAACAAAAGTTAAGTGGTGTACAATTTAAAAGGGTAGATGCGGATACAATAGATAAATTAATTGATAAGGATGAAAAGATTGAATCTGTATTAAGCGAAGCTGAACAAAACTCAGTGAAAGAATTATTTGAAAAGATTATTGATCAAAATGCAGGGACGGTTGTTTTAAATGCGCAGTCACCGGATGACAACCCCATTTCCGTGACTAAACCAGAATTTATGCGACGCATGAAAGAAATGAGCTATTCAAACGGGATGGATTTTGCAGGTATGATGCCTGAGCAATATAATATTGTAATAAATACAAATCATCCTGCAATAAATAAACTATTAAAGCTTGAAGACGAAGAAAAAGAAAATGCGGTTAAACAGTTGCATGACCTTGCGCTATTATCTCAGGGTATGTTAAAGGGAAATGATCTTACTGCTTTTGTAAAAAGAAGTTTTGGAATGGTGTAAACTAATATGCAGATTTAATAATCTAATATTTTTATATTTTCTGTTTTATTAAGGAGCAAGACGTACGATTTTCCATTTCTCATTTTCTATCATTGTATAAAGCAGTCTATCGTGCAGCCTGTTTGTTCTTCCATGCCAAAATTCAATTTTATTTGGAATTAAAATATAGCCACCCCAATTTTCAGGGCGTTTGATATTTCCTTTTAATTGTGTTTCAATAAATTTTTTCTCCAGCCATTCCCTTGATTCTATTTTTTCGCTCTGAGGTGATGTTGCTGCTCCCGCCTGGCTACCAAGGGGTCTTGAATAAAAATATTCATCACTTTCTTTAGCATCTATTTTTTCTATTATTCCTTCTATCCGTATTTGTCTTTCTAATTGTCCCCACCATAAATTTAAGCATGCATACGGATTGTTAAAAAGCTCTTTCCCTTTTCTTGAATTGTAATTAGTAAAAAAAATGAACCCTTTTTCACTGTACCCTTTTAATAGAACAACTCTTGAAGAAGGCATTCCGTTTTTTGTTGCGGTAGATAATACCATTGCATTGGGTTCAATAATTTTTGCCTGCTTAGCATCTTCAAACCATTTCTCAAATTGGTTAAACGGAGAAGGATACGCATTTTCTATATTGAAATTTCCCTTCTCATAATTTTCCCGCATTTTATTGAGTTCACTTTCTATGATCATACAAACAATTTATATCAAAATCTGCATTCTGCTAAGGTATTAAAATATTTTCATGCAATCTGAATAAATTGCACCCGCATTCGTTATACCATTGTGAAAAATTTATACACCCGTACTTTTATTTTAGTTATTTTTTCTTTCTATGCGAAAGAAAAAATTTCGGCGCAAGCAAAATTATTCCAACTTTCAGGCATTGTTGCCGATGCAGGATATCAATATCCTCTTCCATACACTGCTGTGTTTGTTGAAGGAACAGGAAGGGTTACCATAGCATCTCAGATGGGTTTTTTTTCAATTGCTGTTGCTGCCGGAGAAAAAATAACTTTCACACATGTAGGTTATACACCTAAATCCTTTCTTGTTCCTGATACATTATCTGCTGATCTTGTTTCAATAGGTGTTTTTTTAATGTTGGATACAATTGAACTGAATCTTGTTGAAATTTATCCATGGCCAACAAGAGATGAATTTCATGATGCATTTGTGGCATTACAATTAGCAGAAGAAAAAAAGATTGATCCGATTAATTTCCCGGGAATAAGATTTACAATTACAGATACAGTTCCGCATGCGCCAACTATTATGAACCCTATTTCATTTTTTTATGAAAATGTTGTGCAGCCAATTGAATATAACAGGAAGAAAAAAAAGAAAGCGAAAACATTACCGAAGTGGGAGTGAAATAATTTTCGATTTGTTGATTGAATAATTTTTTAATTGAAAAAAATAACCACTAAACACTTTTATGCATTAACATTTTAAATCCTTCCAATGCTTCACCATTATCCAGCTTATTTTTTGCAAGCAGATGAATTTGTTCTTCTGATAAATTTATTATCTTATCTTTAATTGAATCAATTTCTTCTTTAGTTGGAAAGGCCAAAAAACTACCAAGTTGCCCGAGGTTATTTCCTGTTAATATTTTTGAGTTGCGAATTGATGCGGGTAGAACATCAACACCAATCCCGCATTCAGTTTTAGGTTGTGGCAAAATAAAAATACTTTCAGGAATTACTTTTGTGTAATAGTCGCCACCCATTCTGGCAACATGGTCCATTTTGTATGGATCAATTTTTCCATTTTCATCAAGAATCTTTTCATCAATGTGCATTAATATAATCTCACAGATAATAATATTTCCTGCTCCGCCTTTATCTCCCGTATAAACTATATCTAATAGTTTACATTCAAACTGAACAAAACTTTCTTTTACTCTAAAGGGTTTTACAAGTTCACTTTCAATTGGGGTTAAACCACTTTTAATAAACTCGTTTACACCTTTTGTATAAGGCGAACTTGTCAAACTCATTTGCTGCACCATATTATAGTTTACAATATTGATAACAACTTCTTTTGTATCTTCAATATTATCCAATGTATGTTTTGTTGTATTATCCCTTCCGCTTCTTGCAGGTGAAAATATTACAACCGGAGGATTACTTCCAAACGCATTAAAAAAACTAAAGGGTGCAAGGTTCGGATTTCCATTTTTATCCATTGTACTTGCAAAAGCAATAGGTCTTGGAGAAACTGCACCAAGAATATATTGATGCATTTTCGGAAGCGGGGTTTCTGATGGAATTATTTTTAGCATGTATGTATATAAATTAAATTGACCAAGATAAATAATATCGCTGAGTGATTAAATTGCGGTTTAAAATTTTTGCTCAATCTTTTAACGCAGGTAATATTTTTCCGCTTACTTCTCCAAACCCGATACGCACACCATCCTTCTCACTCCAGGCTTTCATAATTACCGTATCATAGTCATCAATGAATTTTCTTTCATTTCCGCTGCTCATAATTATAGGATTTGTTCCTCTCCATGTTAGTTCAAGCATACTGCCGAATGATGTTCGATCTTCACCACTAATTGTTCCGCTTGCATAAATATCAGCAGATCTTATATTACATCCGTTTATTGTTTGATGTGCAAGCTGCTGCGCCATGTTCCAGTATAAATATTTATAATTCGATTTACTAACAACAGTTGTTTCTGCAAATTCAGGTTGTATTAAAACTTCAAGATTAATATCAATATTTTTTTTACCTGTGAATTTTAAATAATTCAAAACTTCGGGAATTTGTTTTTCTCCTTCACATCTGAAAGGTTCTAAAGCATCTAATGTTACAACCCAGGGAGAAATACTTGATGCGAAACTTTTGGATAAGAACGGTCCGAGCGGAACATATTCCCATCGTTGAATATCCCTTGCACTCCAGTCATTAAATATGACCATTCCGAAAATAAAATCATCTGCTTCTTCTGTTGTAATATGTAATCCCTGCATTTTTCCTTCATGTGTAATAAATGCCATCTCCAATTCGAAATCCAATTCTTTTGTTTCACTATATACCGGATCAGTTTGATCCTTTAAAACAATTTGCCCTTTCGGTCTTCTTATTTCTGTTCCGCTTACAACAATGCTTGAACATCTTCCATGATAACCAACAGGTAAATGTTTCCAGTTGGGTAATAATGGATTATCAGGGCGAAACATTTTGCCGACATTAGTTGCATGTGCGATGCTTGAATAAAAATCTGTATAATCTCCTGGATTAATCGGCATCAACATTTCCACTTCACTTTGTGGATGCAGAAATTTTTTATAAACATCTTTTCTGTTTTGCAATGTTTGATTTTCTTCTCTCAATAATAATGATACAGCAAAACGCAATGCTCTTGTTTTATATTTACCGAGTTTTATTAAGTCATTTAAAAAATAATTTTCAAATACCGAATCATCAATTAATAAAGCCCCAAAAAAATCTTCTTTCTGGCATTCGTATAAATCCAAAATAAAATCACCAATTGCAACACCTGCTCTTGGATGTTCATCTTCCAATTTAAAAATACCGAATGGTAAGTTTTGAATGGGGAAATCACTTCCTTGCGCAACAGGAATCCAGCTTTTCAGTGAGGGATCATTCGTATCAATTATTTCCATAATTTATTTTTTGCAAAAATAAAACTTTTCATCCCGATAGCTATCGGGACATTTCTTTTTAATTTTATGGTATGGATTTATTTTTATTAATTACTGCAAGTATATGCATGCTGCTGGGTCTTGCCGGAAGTATATTGCCAATATTGCCGGGCCCACCAATTTGTTATGCGGGGTTTTTATTAGTACATTTTTCAAGTTATGCGCAATTCAGCAATTCATTTTTAATTATCTGGGCACTTGTTGTAATTATTCTCGGCATTCTCGAATATTATATACCGACATGGGGAACAAAAAAATTTGGCGGAACAAAAGCAGGACAAAGAGGAAGTTTGATAGGTACGATTGCGGGTGTATTTTTCTTCCCGCCACTCGGATTAATTCTTGGGCCTTTTCTCGGAGCATATATTGGCGAATTGACACATGATAAAGATGATACAAAAAAAGCATTGCGCAGTGCCTGGGGAAGTTTTATTGGGTTTCTTGCAGGTACATTCATTAAATTAATTACCTCAGCAGTGATGATCTATTTTTTTGTACGGGCTGTTATTTAATACTATATAATTTCCATCCGTCGCTAAATTCTTTGAGTACTTCAAGTTCATAGCTGGATTTCATATAATGATAATTTTTCATTGGGTTTAACTCAGCAAATTGTACGGCAAAGGCATCTTCATTAAACAGTAACAAAGAATTTGGTTTAATCGTATCGAACAATATACCGTACATGTCATAAAAAATATAATCAATTTCATATGTATTTAATGCGCCATCAATAGAGAAAGTGTAAATATTTTTGCCGGGGTAATTTTTTAATTCTTCTGCAATAGCTTTTTCATTTTTATTTGCATGATAAATTGTTTGAAATGAATAAACAAAAAGAAACACCTGCAATGCAGCACTCAATGTTATTCCTAATATTTTCATCCATTGTGGAATTGTACAAAGTTGATAAAGCCGGCTAAATGCCGGATAAAACAAAATAAGGATCAGAGGAAATGTAAACAGGAGGTACCTATTGCTTTGATATGGATAACCGGCAGCAAATAAAGCATAGAGGATGATAATAGTAAGGCAGATTTGAATTTCTTTTTTTTGAAGATCAGATTTTCTCAGGAAAAAAATAAAAAGAATGCCGATAAAGATAAACGCAGGATGAATAAAATTTTGAAAAGCAAAAATAATATTTGGGATATTGTAATGCTGCAGTCCGTCAAGATTGGAAAAATCTCTTTTAAAGAAATTTGAAAAACTCCATTGTTCAGGAACGTAGAAATATGCAAAGCCTGTTTTTGTTTCGCCAATATTCCAAAAAATAAACCTGTCTCTTAAAAAATATTCCGGGATAGAAATAAGGAGGAAAATAAATATTGGCACAAATAATAAAATAAACTTTTTGCTTTTTAGTATATGATATAAAATTATACAGGCAGGAATGATCAGAACAACTACTGAAGCATAGCGTATGTAAATGCAACATGCCCCCGCTATTGAAAGCAATATTAAATTTTTTAAATGAAATGAAGTTAGGAATTTAAATGTATGATACACGAAAATTAAATATGTTGCAATACACAACATATCACTCATTACTAAGATACCAAAACGAAGTACATAAGGTGACAGTATGAAGAATAAAATAACAAACAGATCAACTTTAAACTCTGTATTATGAATTGAAGTTATAAGCTTTCTTAGATAAATACATGCAATAAACAACGACAACAAAGAAATTATCTGCATTGCAAAAATGTCAGCAGGAATAAGGAGTGAAAAAAGGAAACCTGCAAGACCATAACCAATTGGAAAAACTGAATACGGAATTACCATATCATTTGAGAAATAATTTTTAATCCCTCTTTCAATTTTTACGTACTCATAACCATCCTGTCCAAATAATCCATTGAAATCAAATATTAATCTTATGACCAAAAATGCCACAACCAGAATAATA
>JACMJP010000300.1 GCA_014380545.1 Chitinophagales bacterium
ATCTTCAGAACGGATATTAGATGATGAAGAATACGTTTATGGTAGTTCTGATTACGATGAAGATTTTGATGTACCTGTAGATGCAACTCCCGGTCCCACAAGATTAAGAGTGATGGCCGTATATTATGTTTATCTTGATATGGATCCATGCGCTGATGCTTTAGATTATTATTACTATGGCGAAGCGGAAGACTATACTATTAATATTCCAAATGATGATCCGGGTGACTTAGGGGTAGTTGATATTACTTCTTTGGCTACCGGTTGCGGTTTAGGAAGTGAAGAAGTTTCGGTTGAAATATTTAATATAGGTACAGATGCGGCAACAAGTTTTGATGTAGCTTATACTGTAAATGGAGGAACGCCTGTTGTTGAAGCTTATGATGGTGCTTCTATCCCATCTCTTGAGTCAGCAACTTTTACATTTACTACTCCGGTTGATCTGTCAGCCTCGGGTGATTATGAAATAAAAGCATATACAATTTATGCAACTGATGAAACTCCTGCTAATGATACATCACTTGTAAATGTTACTTCTATTCCAATTATAAGTACGTATCCGTATGTTGAAACATACGAATCAGGTTCAGGCGGATGGTCTCAATACGGAACAGCAAGTTCATGGGAATTAGGTGAGCCTGACGGACCTACAATATCAGGTCCCCCACCCGCAACTCCAACAAGTGAGAATTCATGGGCTACTGATTTAACTGGTTACTATAATTCTTATGAGATGTCGTATGTTGAAGGACCATGTTTCGACTTTTCTACACTTATTCTTCCATATGTGGAATTAGATATTTGGTGGGAAACCTATAGTTATACTGACGGTGCCCAACTGGAATATTCATTAGATGCAGGTATAACCTGGGAATTAGTAGGAGATCTGCTTACCGGCGACAATTGGTATCCCGGATATGGTTATTCTTTAGGTTATGACCCTGACCTTGGGGCTTATGAAAACGGATGGGTTGGTTCAAGTGGTGGATGGTTAACTGCCCACCATGACCTCACATTCTTAGCCGGTGAAAGTCAGGTTAAATTCAGGATGCGTTTTGGATCAAGCTGGTATCCATATTACGATGGAATTGCTTTTGATAATTTCACTATTGATCAGCCACCCCCAAATGATATAGGTGTAATAGCTGTAGTAGCGCCGGCATCAGCAACTGTTATGGGTGTTGAGGAGATAACAGTTACCGTTCAGAATTTTGGAACAAATGCGCAGTCAGATTTTGATGTATTTTACCAGATAGATGGTGCAGGAACTTATTCCGCAACCTACACAGGCACATTAGATCCCGGTATGACTGGTGATATTGCTTTCACTGCTGATCCATTTGATTTTACTGCTGTTGACGATTATCATTTCCTTTCATGGACTGAATTAACTGCAGATGATGATATAACAAATGATACACTTGATACTTATATTCATCACTTAGTATCAGTTACAGGAACAGATGCATATTATATTCACCTCTCAACTGAAGATCCGTTTGGCTCATCAGACAATATTGATAAAATGGATGAGGTTTTCGGTACAGATGCCTGGACAGAAGAATTTTTTGATACAATGAATCCCGACTCTATTTTTAATATAAATACTTGTTTTGTTTATATTGATGGTGGCTCATATACTGCTATTGAATTCAAAAACTTCATTGAAGATAATATTTCGCAAATAGAAGATTGGGTATCGTCAGGAGGAAATTTATTTCTGAATGCTGCACCATATGAGGGAAGCAATATAGAATTAGGATTTGAGGGCGTTAAGCTTTGGTATTACTGGTATGTTTACAGTGCAGAGGCGACAGAAGAAACCTTCCCTATTTTCACAGGGCCTCATACTCCTGTTGGAACAGAATGGTATGGCTGGTGGTACAGCTTTGCACATGCAAGAGTAAGTGGTGATTTCACTCCTCTTATTAATGATATGTACTATTCTTCTTATTATATGTTAGGATATAAAGAATGGGGTGACGGTTCAGTTTTATTCGGAACAATGACTCCCGCTGAATATCATACACCTGATGATGAAGCTTCAAATCTGAGATTAAATATTTTTGAATTCTTAAAATACTGTTCTCCAATTGACCTTGGTGTTGTTGAATTAATAAGCCCGGATCCGAGCGGATGCGGATTAACAGAAGAAGAACAGATAACAATTATGATTGAAAACTTCGGACCTACCACAGTAAACAGTTTCCCTGTTAAATATAGCGTTGACGGTGGCGAAGTTCTTGAAATTGCAACAATCCTTGTAGAAAGTGGCGGTGGAACAGGTACATATACTTTTGATTTACCTGCTGATCTTTCAGCACTTGGCTTACATACAATTGATGTTTGGACGGATGTTTATGTTGATGAAGATCATACTAACGATACATTACATCTTACAGTTACAAATCTTGAAGCGCCGGTTGTTGACTTAGGAGTTGACACAAGCGTTTGCGATGAAATAACTTTAGATGCAGAAAATGCGGGAATGATCTATTTATGGAGCGATGGAGTAACAACACAAACAAACAGTCTTACAGTTGCAGGTGATATTTCTGTTTCTGTTACCCACCCTTCAACTGGTTGTGTAGTATCTGATACAATTAATTTAGATCTTACATATACACCTGCTGCAAGCTTTGATGCATTAATAAG
Source organism: Chitinophagales bacterium (assembly GCA_014380545.1). Classification (GTDB taxonomy): domain Bacteria; phylum Bacteroidota; class Bacteroidia; order Chitinophagales; family BACL12; genus JACMJP01. Next base: position 2,656 of record JACMJP010000300.1, read on the forward strand.
CGGGCTGACTGTTACATTTACAAATATGTCTTCTCCGGGGGCTTTGTATACATGGTACTTTGGAGATGGAACGTATTCAACTGAATTTGCTCCTTCTCATACCTTCACACCAAATGCTTATACGGTGGTATTAGTTGCCGAGAATGAATGCGGATACAGCTATTTCGATACAATTCTTTATGTAGGTGTTGATCCTGATGAATTTGATGCGATTGACAATATTTCTCTTGAAACAAGAACTGTTGTTTATCCTAACCCTGCCTCTAATTATTTAGCCGTAGCTATGAATTTTGATGCTTACTATGAAGTTCGTTTTGAAATGATAAATTCCACTGGTCAAATTGTTGTGACTGAAAATGCCGGTAATATAAAAGAAGGTTCTTATAGAATAGATATAAGCAATCTTGCTTCAGGCCCTTACCAGTTAAGAGTTAAGGCAAATGATAAAGTGTTTGTGAAGCCAGTAATTATTACAAAGGAATAAGTAAAATAAAATCTATAAAAGGAGCGGATAATTAATTCGCTCCTTTTTTATTTACTACCCTGCATATAGGGCAGGCACTTATTTCATGCCCTCTTGCCTTACAATATGTTCTTCCAAAATAAATTATTTGCAGATGAAGAGTATTCCATGTCTCCTCCGAAAATATTTTTTTTAGATCTTTTTCAGTTTGGGTTACGGATTTGCCGCTACTAAGACCCCACCTTTTTGCAAGCCTGTGAATATGCGTATCAACAGGGAATGCGGAGACGCCAAAAACCTGACTCATTACAACACTTGCAGTTTTATGCCCAACTCCGGGCAAGGATTCAAGTTCTTCGAACGTTGATGGAACCCGCCCATTATATTTTTCTACTAATATTTTTGACAAATTAAAAATTGCTTTTGATTTCGCAGGAGATAATCCGCAGGGTCTTATAATATCCTGAATTTTTTCAATATTTAGTTTTATCATTTTAAACGGGTTGTCTGCACTTTTAAATAAATGCGGTGTTATTTTATTTACCCGTTCATCCGTACACTGTGCTGACAGCACAACAGCAATTAGCAATGTGTAACCATCAGCATGGTGCAGTGGAATATCCGGTTGAGGAAATAGTTTTTGTAAAGTATCGGCTACAAACCGAGCCTTCTCTTTTCTCGTCATACAATGAAATGAATTGAAACAGCGTTTCAGTTATTAAATATTAGTATTGTAAAAATAATTCTATACAGTAATTTTTTTTTGTTGAAAACTTAGTTATCCCACAAATAATGGAAATTTTATCAAACAGTAATTTTGCAAAATGGTTATGAAGCGGTATGTTGTATTAATTTTTATTTCCTTTTTATTCTCGCAACAAATTTTTGCTGAAATTTTATGGGCAAATAAATTACTTTCTTATTCATCACAGTTTGACGAAAAAGCATATAGTGCAAAACAGGCATTAGGTCCGCCTTCCAAGCTCCCTTCGCTTGGTGATTGCGGTTGTGCATGGACAACTTCTATCCCAAATAATAATATGGAAGAATTTATTAGAGTAGGTTTTGTGAGGCGAATTAAAGTAAGACAAGTAATCATAAGCGAAAACTTTAATGCAGGAGCTATTAAAGCAATTTATTTATACGATCAATATAATATTCCGCACCTTGTATATGAAAGAACAAAAATTCATGCTGAATATGGAAGGGTGTTTACTTTTACAATACCTGAGACTGATTTTGAAACAAATGAACTTAAATTAGTTTTAGATACCGAAAGTATTCCCGGATATAATCAGATTGATGCAATTGGAATTTCAGAAATTGTTAGCGTTTTGGAGGCAAAAAAAATAAATATTACTGATCGCATAGAATTTAAGGGTAATGCTAAACGCATGGAAAGTGGAATAAATACAGTTGGCAGCGATTTAACTCCTTTAATTTCTCCTGATGGAAAAACATTGTATTTTACCAGAAAGGAAGATCCTAATAACATGGGCAGTTCAATGAATGATGATATTTGGATAACAAGAAAAACAGGAAATAAATGGAGTACTCCTGAAAATGCAGGAACACCCTTAAATAATGATAATAATAATTATGTAATTGGTATATCAGCTGATGGCAAAATGTTATCTCTTGCGAATACTTACAACCCGGGAGGAAATTCTCTGGCAGGAATTGCTCAATCCTGGATGTCCAGGAATAATTCATGGAAATATCCAGTTAATTTAATTACACCCGGAATTTTAACTTATAATTTTTATGTTGAATATTATATGAGTACTGACAGAAGTGTGTTATTAATGGCTTTAGAAAAAGGGGATAGTTATGGAATAAAAGATATTTATGTTTCTTTTTCAGCAAACGAAGTTGTGTGGACAGAACCGTTGAATTTGGGACCCATTATTAATACCGTGTCAAATGAAATGGCCCCCTTCCTCGCTCAGGATGGTAAATTATTATTTTTCTCAAGCGATGGAATGCCGGGTTATGGCGAACAGGATATTTATGTGAGTTATCGTTTAGATGATACATGGACAAATTGGAGCAAACCGGAAAACCTGGGGCCTAAAATAAATTCAGATGGTTTTGATGCTTATTTTTCTTTCAGCGACAGTAGTTATTATGCATATTTCACTTCAACAAGAGATGAATATTTTAACCCTGATATTTATCAGATCCCTTTGAGAGAAATCATTGAAATAGAAGACACAATTCCAGAAGAAATTCCTTTAGTGGAAAATAATACGGGGATAGAAGGATCTTCAATAATTGATACTGTTATTGTTATTAATGATGAAGGAGATATTGAAGAAGAAACAATCCTTGAAGAATTGAAAGAAGTTGATATAGACTTAACGAATGATTATCTGTTATTTGGAACCATTTTCGATGCGAGTACCGAATTACCGGTTGATGCTCAATTAATTTTTAAATTCAACAAATATATTGGTGATCCTGAAACAATGAACACACTTAATAAGAACTACCGTAAAAAAATAACAGGTAATATTTCTTATAAAGTGATTATATTAAAAAAAGGTTACTTATATAAAGAAGAAATTATAACAATTACTGACTTTAACACACAAAAAGTAAAGCGGGTAGATTTCAGGTTAGATCCCATTAAAAAAGGTGAAAAATTTGTGCTGAATAATTTATATTTTGATGCAAACAGTGCAAAGATAAAAACCGGCAGCGATGAACAGCTTGACATATTATATGAGTTTTTGAAAATAAACCCTGATATTAGCATTGAAATTGGCGGGCATACAAACGGCTTATGCGATGATACATATTGTAGCAAACTCAGCGAATCAAGGGCCATAGAAGTAATGAAATATTTAAAAGAAATGGGCATAGCTGAAGAAAGGCTACAAGCAATTGGCTATGGAAAGTATAACCCGGTCTCATCAAACGAAACAACAGAAGGCAGAAGAAAAAATCAAAGAGTTGAGATTAAGATATTATAATATATTTCAAAGTATTTTTTTAAAGGCTGGCATTTTATGTACAGCCTTTATTATTTTTAATTTTAATGTTTTTGCGCAGGAAATTTCATGGGCAAGTAAAGTAATCAGTTTTTCTTCACATAAAAGTGATAAAGTCTTTTCAGCAGAACAAATATTAAGCAAACCTAATTGTTACCCGAATGTTGGATTTTCTCCCTGCGCATGGATGCCCTCAGTAAATGACAACCTGCCCGGCGAATATATTAAAGTTGGGTTTGATAAACCTGCCCATACAAAACAAATACTTATAGTAGAAAATTATTATCCGGGTAATATTCAAAAGATATTTGTATTTGACTCTTTAGATAAAAAATATCTTGTGTATGATAATCCATTGAGTGCATCCACTATAAGTGAAGGCAAATTATTCACAAGAAAAATTGATAATATTAAATTCAGAATATTCGCCGTGCAGCTTGAGTTTTCAAAAAGTAACGCAGATAACTTATATCAGATAGATGCAATAGGAATTTCTTCATCAGAAACACCAATAAATTTAACAGTAAATACGATCAACATTTCTGATACTGCAACTATTGAAAGATTACCTGCATATATTAATTCAAATATAGATGAATTATATCCTGTAATTTCACCTGACGGCAATACTTTATTTTTCGATAGAAAAGGGCACCCGGAAAATGCAGGCGCTTATAAATATGATGATATCTGGTACAGCATCATCACTGATAAAAAATATTTCGGTGTCTCAAAAAATATTGGGAGCCCCTTAAATAACATAAACCCAAATTTTATTTGTTCTATTTCACCTGATGGAAATAAAATACTGCTGGGAAATATTTTTAATGATGACGGAAGTATTTCACCTGGCGTATCACTCACTTATAAAAGTGATTCAGGCTGGATGAAACCCGTTGCCCAAAACATTGAAGGATTTTATAACACAGCAGCGTATAATGAATATTGTTTATCAAATGATGGAAATATATTATTAATGACAATAGCTATGGATGATGCATTAGGTCAGCGGGATATCTATGTGAGTTTTAATCGGGGTAACAATAAGTGGAGCAAACCTCAAAACCTGGGAAAACAAATTAATACAGCCGCAGAAGAATTAAGTCCATTCATTGCATCAGATAATGAAACAATTTATTTTTCAACGGACGGAAGAGCAGGGTACGGCCTGCAGGATATTTATATGAGCAAACGACTGGATAAAACATGGACCACATGGATTGAGCCTGTGAATCTTGGAAATAAAATTAATTCTGCAAGCTGGGAAGCATATTATACAGTGGATGCAAAAGGGTTATTTGCCTATTTCTGTTCGAATAAAGATGCAATAAACAATCTGGATATCTATCGAATGAAATTGCCTGAACAAATTCAGCCGGATAGTATGGTAAGTGTATCCGGAAAAATTACCGACCGCTCTACAGGAAAATTAATTGCAGCACAGATAAGTTATTATTCCACTTCAAATATTGAAGGCGGCACATCAAATACTACAAATAGCAGCGATTATTTATTTTATGTAAAACCAGGCGATACAATTGGGTTTACAATTGAAAATGAAAAATATTACCAGTTAACAGGTAAAATAGGTGCTATAGATAAGGATGTAGTTTATGATTTTGAATTAATACCAAAGCAGGAAGGCACCATCATTGAAATGCGTAATATTTTATTTAATGCTGATAGCTGGATATTAAAAGATTCTTCATACAATGAATTAAATAAAATAAAACAATTCTTATCTGATAATCCCGGAATATCAATTGAAATCCGTGGACATACAAACGGATTATGTGAAGATGATTATTGTTTGATGTTATCAGAACGCAGGGCGAAAATGGTTTCAGATTATTTTATTAAAAATGGAATTGAAAATACGAGGCTAACATATAAAGGTTACGGAAAAACAATTCCTGTTGCTGAAAATGATACACCCGATGGTAGGAAAAAAAATCAAAGAGTGGAATTTATGATCACTAAAGCCGATTAACTGCCAATTCACAACTACTAACTAACAAATACCAAATATTTCTATCTTCGCAATAAACAACCTTGCATGCTAAAATTAGCCGACCGTATTGTTTATCTTGATGAATCAGCAACCATAAAGATGGCGCAGTTGAGTCGTGAATTAAAAAAACAGGGGAAAGATATTATTGATCTCAGTTTGGGTGAGCCTGATTTTCATACACCGTTCCATATCCGTGAAGCAGCTAAAAAAGCAATTGATCATGGTTACACACATTACACACCGGTTGCCGGTTATTTAGATGTTCGGGAAGCAATAAGTAATAAATTTATACGGGATAATCATTTACACTACTCTCCCGAACAAATTGTAGTTTCTACCGGTGCAAAACAAAGTATTATTAATGTTGTATTGTGTTTAATTAATCCGGGTGATGAAGTAATTCTCCCTACACCTTATTGGGTGAGTTATCATGCAATGGTAAAATTAGCCGGCGGTATTCCTGTAACTATTACTACTGAAATTGAAAATGATTTTAAAATAACTCCTGCTCAATTAGAAAAAACTATTACAGCAAAAACAAAACTGCTCATTTATTCTTCACCCTGCAATCCTACCGGAACAGTTTATACAAAAGAAGAATTAAAAGCACTTGCTGAAGTAATAGCTAAACATCCTGATATATATATAGTGAGTGATGAAATATATGAACATATAAATTTTATGGGCAAACATGAAAGCATTGCCCAATTTCCTTTTATTTATGATAGAGTAATTACGGTGAACGGTTTATCAAAAGCATATGCAATGACAGGCTGGAGATTAGGATATATTGGTGCACCTCTTGAAATAGCAAAAGCATGCGATAAGATACAAGGTCAATTTACTTCTGCAACTAATAGTATAACACAAAGGGCAACTATAACCGCATTAACAGAACACAACCCTGAGCTTAAGCATATGCAGGAAGCATTTTTGCGCAGAAGAAATTTAGTGCTGGGTTATTTAAAAAATATTGATGGCCTACAATTTAATATTCCGCAGGGGGCGTTTTATTTTTTTCCTGATGTAAGTAATTATTTTGGAAAAACATTTGGCAACTATACTATTCACAATGCAGATGACCTGTGTATGTATTTAATTCATGAGGCAAATATTTCTGTGGTAACGGGTTCGGCATTTGGCGACCCCAATTGCATCCGGATCAGCTATGCAACAAGTGATGAAAAATTAACTGAAGCATTAAAACGTTTGGAAATAGCTTTAGAAAAACTGCAGGTAGCACAATCTACTTCCTGATATTTTTTCTCTATTTAAAAATACATGGCAGATAAACCTGAAATAAAAAAATTATTTGATCAGTTCAACAAGTTAAAGGTTTTAATTATTGGTGATGCCATGCTGGATAATTATATTCATGGTAATGTAGACAGAATATCACCTGAAGCTCCTGTTCCGGTAGTATTAATTGATAAAAAAGAAAGCAGGCTTGGCGGCGCAGCCAATGTTGCTATAAACATACAAAGTCTTGGTGCTACTCCCCTATTAATAAGTGTAACCGGTGATGACTTAAACGGAAAATTATTATCACAACTACTGGAAGAAAAAAATATAGCAAATGAGTTTTTAATTACAGATACAGGAAGAATAACAACATCTAAAACAAGAGTAATAGCAAAACAC
>JACMJP010000301.1 GCA_014380545.1 Chitinophagales bacterium
GCAGATAAAATATTAATTGGCGGATTAAATTTATGGAAGAGTGATGATGGAGGTTATACATTTACTCCGCTCGGCGGATATATTTCTTCAACATTGGATATGCATCCTGATATGCAGGATTTTCGTTCAACAGAAACAGGTTATTGGATAACAAGTGATGGTGGAGTGAATTTTTCAACTGATTTTTTTGTGAGCGATAATCAAAGAAAAAGTGCAGGTATTCATGGTGCTGACTATTGGGGATTCGGGCAAGGCTGGAATGAAGATGTAACTGTTGGCGGATTATACCATAACGGAAATATTGCGCATTATGAAAATTATGGTGAAGGAAATTATTTACAACTTGGTGGTGCAGAACCTCCAAGTGGTTATATAAATCCGGGCAATAACAGAAAGGTTTATACTTCTGATCTGGGCAGCGCAATTATTCCAAGTGAAATTGGTGAACAAATTATTTATGGCGGTGTAGGACTATTTCCGAATGAAAGTTACTGGAGTGCCTATTCAAGCGAAATGGAATTTCATCCTGCAAATTATAATATTGTGTATCTCGGTAATGAAAATAAATTATGGAAAAGTACAGATGGTGCAACATCCTTTAATGTTGTGTATGAATTCGGAATAAACCCGAATGCAGAGGTTGGATATTTTGAAATTGCAAGAAGTAATTATGATGTAATATATTTTTCACAAAGACCTGTATCCGGTTCAATTGGAAAATTATGGAAAACAACTGATGGTGGTACAACATTTTCTGAATTAACAATTCCATCAGCAACAGGCTACAGAGACAGAATTTTATTAGCACTCAATCCTGAAAATGAGAATGATATTTATTTAGCATATCCCGGTGCAAGTGATGGAAATAAAATATTTCACAGCGATGATGGTGGTATGAGTTGGGATAATATTTCTTCATCCATTTTAAACGGCGAAGAAGTAAGAAGTATTTTTTATGTTGGAGGAACTGATGGTGGAATATATGCCTGCACAAATTACGCTGTGTATTACAGAAATAATTCCACTGACTGGTTTGCTTTTAATGATGGCTTGCCATTTTTTGCAAATACAGATATATCAAAACCATTTTATCGTGATGGAAAAATAAGATTGGCAACGTATGGAAAGGGAATTTGGCAAAGTGATCTCTATGAATATCCTGAACACCCGGTTGCGCAACCCATGGTTGATAAATTCAATACGTTTTGTGCCGCAGATACATTTTATTTTGAAGATCATTCTATTTTAATGCATGCAGGTGCAACATGGAGCTGGACATTTGAAGATGGAACTCCATCGGCATCAACTATAAGAAACCCTAAAGTAATTTTTGATGGTACAGGCGAACATGCAGTTACTTTAACTGTAACAGATATAAATGGAAATACTTCAACAAGATCATTAATTATTTCTGTTGATGAAATTGATCAGACAGAAATTGCTGAAACATTTGAAGAAATATTTCCTCCGGCATACTGGACAACTACAGGAATAAATGCCGGAACAGGCATCTGGAATAAAACGACAGATGCAGGTGGTTATGATGAGAGCACAAGCAGTGCAATGGCGAATAATTATTGGTATGATCTGCAGGGTGCGTACGGCGATTTAAGGGCATTTATTAATTTAAGTGAGATAACTTCTCCTGAATTATTTTATGATGTAGCGTATGCGCAATATGATAATTATTATTCTGATACATTAGTAATTTTAATTTCTACAGATTGCGGAGAAACATTTACTGAACTTTATCGTGTGGGTGGTGAAGATCTTTCTACAGCACCCGATTATACTGCTGATGTTTTTTATCCTGACGCTGATGAATGGAGAACAGATTCTCTTGATCTGAGTATTGCTGCAGGTGAAGAAAATGTCCAGATCATTTTCCGCAACATCGGAAGATGGGGGCAGGCATTATATATTGATAATGTAAATGTTAAAGGATTCTCAGTTGCTATTGAAAGTACAGTTGAACAAAACAATGTAAATATTTATCCCAACCCTGTTGCTGCAGGAAGTACAATTACACTTTCCGGAAATATCAACGAACAATTTTCTCTTGAAATATTTAATGCAAACGGAATAATGATGATGAAAGAAAAAATAAACACCAATGGATCAATATTACTTGACGAAAAAATATTTGCTTCAGGGATTTATAATTTCAAATTGGAAGGAGAAAAGTTTATTCGGTTTGGGAAGTTGGTAGTAATGTGAGGGATAACGAAAAAGGGATTAAAGAAGTAATTTTTTTAAGAAATTAAACGCTACACACTTCAAATAACCGAAACTGTTTATTACTTGCACACACTCTGATAACCGAACAAAACTCTTAAAAAAATTATTTCTTTTAATCTTTATGTTATGCGCCTGCCTGCAGCAGGCAGGTTCGTGCTACCATTCTTTGAAACAGTTTCAACAAAATACATATCAATCTCCCTTTTAATCTTTGCCTGAATTTTTCCCTGATGAATGCAATTCAATTTGCCTGTTAACAATTCACAAGCAGTTCAAGTGATTTTCTTTTACTTTGATGGAGATGAAAATAATAATGTATTCCTATGAAGCAGAAAAATAAATGAACGTCTTCTAAGCGTTATGGAAGAGCGAAAGTAACATCGCTCAGTTTTTTATGTCTCAAAACTTGTCAATCATTTGGGCAATTTTTTTATATGCCTCTTTATCTTTTATCACATATTGCTCTGCACCTTTCTGTATCGTTTGCAGTGCAACACCATACCGTTCCTGATTGCTCAGCATGATTACATGAATTCTCGGAAAACGCTTTTTAATGATTTGCAGGATTTCCATTCCATTGGCGGCATCCTTTTCAACCGTGTTCAGGTAATAGTCGAGAATAATAATATCCGGGTTTTTGTGTAGCTGCTTAAGACACTCTTCGCCTGTATGAAACGCAGTTACCTTGTGCGGAACTTCCCGGGTCAGGACATCAGTGAGTGCTTCAGTCAGCATCTGGTCATCATCCACAATGAAAATTATTTTTGCTTTTCTGGAATTCATAGTCGTAATGTTTGGGTAGTAAAATTAAGATGTCTCAATTTCTTTCTTCAATATTTCAGTAGCTATGGTTATTTCGCTGATAAGTTTTAACGTATTGCTTTTAATATAATCAGCAACCGGTAATTCACTCCTGCAGCTCCTTTCAATCAGTTCAGCTCCGGCATTTGTTTCA
>JACMJP010000302.1 GCA_014380545.1 Chitinophagales bacterium
AATTTGTTTTTGAATAAGTAAATGATAGTTGAAAAGAAAATTCACTTTCAAATTTAAGTGAATAATCAATTGCTGAAAACAATCAATAAAAAAATCACCACTATTGGTGATACTATTGAAATTATAGTTAAGAAGAAACTATGGAAGTTATCCCGGAGAAGGTCGAGAGAAACCTGGTTGTATCATAAAATAAAAAAGCCATCCGCAGCATACGGATGACCTTTTATTATCTGTCAGTTTTTCGAACTGTTTTTATAACGTTACCCTGAGCACTTTATTTTTCAGGGCTATTTTCACCCAACATTATATTTCTGCAAATGAATTCGTCATTGCCACCATTTGCTCCTTGTATTTATCTTTCCGGTCCTTCATCGTCCAGCTCATTAGCTGGTAAAAATGCTCTTTACCTTCTATGAAGGTGTAATAAAAATAGATATCGGAACCTGACACCTTACCCTCCACTTCATACAAATAGCCGTTCATATTGTTTATTGTAATCGGTGTAGTATTCTTAAAATTTGAATTCACAACATTTTCTTTAAATCCACCCATCAGGTAATTGCGGTAGCTTTCAAAACTATTCGTGAGAGTGCTGTCAATAATTGCCCCGTATTGATCAACTGCTTCCTTCCAGGATTGTTTTGTTTCATCAATAACAATAATATAAAATTCCTGTAATCCATTTCCATATTGCAGGGAAGCCTCTTCGTTCAGGTCATCCATTTTATTAAGTGATGCCGGGATGGAAATTCTATATTGGTTATTAATTGATATATCTGAAGTTTGTTCCGTAAGTTGTTTGCATCCGCTTAAAGCAAACACCATGGCAAGTGTAAATAGTGTTGATTTCATATTGGTTGATTTTAAGCTAAAATACAGCAATTTATTTTCCTGAATTGAAATCCACCCTCCCGGCAACTGTCGTATATGATACCGTGCGAATATTCAGGGACATATTACAATTGAGGGAAAGTTTCGCCGTGCTTTTCCTGGCAGTATGGCTCTGTATGATGTTCAAACCCTTCTCTCCTATACTTTCAGATGCATTTCAGCATACATTCAATTCAAAAAATCATCATGCTCTACTGCATATATATAATGTAAACCATGTGGATGATGAAGTTTCAAATATTGTGAAAGACGAAACCGAAAAACAGCAAAACAATTCTGCAAATTTTTCAATCGAAAATCCATTTACTTTTTTTGTTGAGACGTCATCACTTAATTTTTTTGAAGATGTTCACTTATTAGTTTATCGTTTTGATGAGTGTAAAATTAGAACTCGCATTAACGCCATTCAATCACCACCACCCGAAGTTTAGTTGTAAAAAAGTATTGCAGCATTTTTTGCTTATCGGAAAACTGAAGGAATGCACTAATACAAAATACTTCAGGGCTGATGTTATATCAACCCTCTTTTATATTCTCTTTTACGAATTTTTTTACATCTAAATCAAAATTATTATGAAATCTTTTTTTATTATGTATTTTAAATATATACATATCTTTTTACTAACTTTTTTATTTTCATTTAAATTATCAGCACATAATGGTAGCATAGAAGGGTATGTATATGATACTGAAACAAAAAATATTTTACCCGGAGCCACTATTGTTTTAGCAGAAACAGAAATGGAAACCACCACAAATGAATTTGGAAAATATTTTTTTAATGGTCTTCCTTCCGGAAATTATACAATTGAAATTTTTTATCTCGGATATAAACCTTTAACTGTGAGTGTTGCAGTGAATGATGGTATTACATCAAAAATTGAAAATATGCTTGAGCAAACTACAATTTCTTTACAGGATGTAGTTGTGTCTCCTTCTACTACTAATTCATATAATACAGTTAAGGCACTTGATATAAAATTGCGCCCAATAGAAACATCGCAGGATGCTTTAAGACTTGTTCCGGGATTATTTATTGCTCAACATGCCGGGGGCGG
>JACMJP010000303.1 GCA_014380545.1 Chitinophagales bacterium
ACACTCGATATTGAAGGTTTCGATCCCAAATATAAATTATGCATTTTACTATTGCATGCATTCGGAATATTTGTGAAGCCGGAAAATATTTTCAATTTCGGCATTCAGCGATTAAATGATTTTGATATTAATTATGCAAGACAAAAAAATACAAAGATCAAACTCATAGCAAAGTGCAGGAAAATAAACAATGAAGTGTATGCTTATGTATTTCCGCATTTTGTAAATGGCAACTCACAGCTTACCAATATTCAGAATGAATATAATGGTGTTTTACTGGAGAGTGCTTTCAGCGATAAACAATTTTTTACAGGTAAGGGTGCAGGTAGCACAGCAACAGGTTCTGCAGTACTCAGTGATATTTCAGCCCTCTCCTATCACTATAAATATGAGTATAAAAAAATTAAACAGGCAGATGTGCTCAATTTGCATAATAATATTTCAGTAAAACTCTATGTGCGTTATAAAAACGAAACTGATATAGATCAGCAGGATTTTGAAACAATTCATGAAAAATACCAATCAGAAGAAAATAAATACGTTGCCGGAACCATAAACTTAGAAAAAATTATCAAAGCAAAATGGATAAAAGATAAAAATGTGAATGCAATAGCGCTGTAATAACAAAAGCTTAATAAATAAACACATTGTGGAACTTTTTAATGCCGCAATGCCTTTCTACCTTTGTGAAAGAAATGAAACTTACAATTAATATCTATTTCCACAGCAAAGGAATACATGAGTATCCCTGGATAGCCTCTTGCTATATGGCTTGCAAACAATCTGCTTAAGCCTTTCCATTACACCTATTTCAATTACAATTTTAAATTTATTTTATGACTGCTATCAGAATATCAGATATTATTACAATATCACTCACACTTTTTGCAATCATTGATGTATTGGGTAATGTACCTGCTATCATATCTATGAAAAACAGAGGCATAACATTGCGCCCTGTACAAACAACATTTTTTGCTGGTGTTTTAATGATCGCATTTTTATTTTTAGGTGATTCCATTCTGAAATTATTGGGATTAGATACACAGTCTTTTGCACTTGCAGGATCTGTAGTTATTTTTTTATTGGGATTAGAGATGATACTCGGCATTCATATTTTTAAAGCCGGAGCTGATGGCGTCACTTCAGGTAGCATTGTGCCTATTGCTTTTCCATTATTAGTTGGTGCAGGAACATTAACCGTTCTTATATCTATGCGCAGTGTTTATTCTATATATAATATTTTAATAGCAGTGCTCATTAATATTATTGTTATGTACATCGTTTTGCGTTCCACCGGATGGATAGAAAGAAAGATGGGAAAAACAGGTTTGCATGCGCTCACAAAATTTTTTGGTGTTATTGCTTTAGCATTGGCAATTAAAATTTTCAGAGCGAATTTTTTTATGTAACACAATTCTTTTCAGATAAAGCTGCCAGAACAAAAAAGATTTAATTTATTGCAATTATTTCTGTGTGTTTGAAATTATTGTAAATTATTTCGACAAGATAAACCCCTTTTGCGATATGAGGCAATTGGATAGTGATTTCAGAATCTGTGTATTTATTTGTATGAACTATTTTTCCTTGCATATCATAAATCACAACTTGATAAATTGAATTATTTATGCCGGATATAATATTTATAGTATTGCCTGAAGTGAATATATTTACCAAATCTGCATGTTGTGTTTCAATACCTGTATAGCTTAAAAGATCGCCTGCATTTATAAAGCCATCGACTTTTGTTTCATAAGCATAATCTTTCATAATAAATGTTTTGCCTGAATCAACAACATCACATCTTATCCATCCGTAGTGATAATTATCATCACTGTCAACAAAATGAACTCCAAGGTATCTGTCTTCGATAACATCATCCCACCAGTTTCCCTTTTTCTGAAGCCATCCCGAATCATAAAGCACATTGCCTGCAATAATTTGCCGGTTATCATTTTGAAAACTCAATAAAACATTTATCGGGTAACCTTTTGAAAAGTTATAAGGAAATTGTTGAATGTATGAACTGTATGCTGCCCACCCAATTGTTTGATAGCTTGCTGCTATTTCATTTTTAAAGGTACCGTCTCTGCCTGCCCATATAGTTGAATGGAAATTTGTACTCCAGTCATAAAAAGTCTTTTTAGAGAAGTGAAAATCATCCGTACCGTTGTTATCCATATCAATACTAAAATCATCGCCGTCATGTTCTATCACAATATCCGGCTCCAGATCCGTGTAAACAACCTGTGCATATACTTGCTGATGATAAATAATAAAAGAAGAAGCAAGCATGGAATATTCTTTTAAATAAAATTTGCGTTTTTGCATGATCATCTTTTTAATTAATAAATAACAACTTTTTTTGTTATGAATTCATTTCCGTAAAGAGCCTGCACCATATAAATACCATTACTTAAAATAGTAAATTCATGTTCTGCATGCAGATTATTTGTTTTATAGATCAATTCACCTGCTGCATTATAAATTTTCACTTCATTAAAATATAAAGGTGTTTGCAAAAAGAAATTGCCCGATGAAGGATTGGGATAAATAATCAGTGCATTCTGAGGAAGGTCAGCAGGAAAAGAAAATCGCTGTGAAGCAGCATAACATGCTTGCGCATAAAAACAAATAACTGTATATGTTCCTTCCTGCCAGGCTTCATAGATAGCAGATGTTGCGCCATCAATAATGTTATTATTAAAATACCATTGATATGATTCTGCTGAGGGAGCAAGCAAATTATGATCATTAAAACTGATTACAGGTTTATATGTATTGCAATTGCCTGCTCTTAAAAAATACACTTCATTATTATCGTTTTGCGTATTATATAAAGTATCCTCTGAAAAGATGATCGTATCACTATAAAAATACCCTGCATTGTAAATGTTGCCAAAGCCATCAATTATTACATTCGTTCCATAATCATTATCTGAACTTCCAAAAATTGTTGCCCATTCAATTTCACCTTCCGGAGTATATTTTACAAGTAAGACAGAACTTCCGGGAAATTGATTGATCAATGTATCATTTCCGATAATGACGGTATCCTGATAAGTATTAGCTGTTGTATAAATAAAATTATTTTTATCTGC
>JACMJP010000304.1 GCA_014380545.1 Chitinophagales bacterium
ATACCTTATATTGATAAGGAGGAAACTAAAACGGCATCTAAAATTACCCTTTCTTTTTTTGCCCGGAATAAACAGATTTTGTGTCTTTATAACAATCATTTTTAACAATTTAAAGGCGATTGCAGAACCCGTTGAGGCAATTACAGAATGCGTTGAGGCGATTGCAGAACCCGTTGAGGCAATTGCAGAATCCGTTGAGGCGATTGCAGAACCCGTTGAGGCAATTGCGGAACCCGTTAAGACAATTGCAGAACCAATTGAGGCAATTGCAGAATCCATTGAGGCGATTTCAGAATCCGTTGAGGCAATTGCAGAACCCGTTGATGCGATTGCAGAACCCGTTGAGGCGATTGCAAAACCCGTTGATGCGATTGCAGAACTGCTATGGATGCTTTACCATATGCGCACCCTCAAACTATCAGGCACATACATTTTATCCGTTGGCTTAATGTTAAATGCGGAATAGAAATCATCAATATTTACTGCCGGTCCGTTCACTCTTAAAAAGTTAGGGGAATGCACATCGCTTTTAATTCTTACGGCAAGTGCTTCATCCCTGTATTTGCCATACCATGATAAGGCGAAGCCGAGAAAATACCTTTGTGTTGGTGTAAAGCCGCCGATCATTTTGCCTGACTTGTATGCTTCTGTTTTTTTAAATGCTTCCAAACCCACCAGCATGCCGCCGAGGTCAGCAATATTTTCCCCCTGTGTTGCATCGCCGTTTATATGCATACTGTCCAGCACCATATAGGCATCAAATTGCTGAACGATCATTTTTGTTCTGTCCAGGAATTTATTCCGGTCGTCTGTTGTCCACCAGTTCACAAGATTTCCCTGCGCATCAAACTGGCTTCCCTGGTCGTCAAAGCCATGCGTTAATTCATGGCCAATTGTTGAGCCTGCAGCATAGCCATAAGCTATTGCATCATCCACATATTTATCGGGCACCCCCGGAACCACAAATGCAGCAGCAGGCAATACAATTTCATTATTGCCCGGGTTATAATATGCGTTCCATGTTTGCGGGGTCATTCCCCATTCTGTTCTGTCAACCGGTTTATATAAATGCGCTATTTGATATGCATTATAATATTTTGCTGCCCTTATTCCGTTTAAAACATAACTGTCCCGCTCCACTTCCAGTGTTGAATAATCCTGCCATGTATCAGGATAGCCAACTTTTTTCATTACAGTGTTCAGCTTTGCAATTGCTTTTTGTTTTGTGCTGTCGCTCATCCAGTCAAGCGCCGTAATTCTTTCTTTATATGCTTCAATGGTATTGTCAACAATTTTAATGTAGCGGGCTTTTTCTTCAGGGCTGTAATATTTCTGTACATATAATTCACCCAGTATAAATCCCATTGCATTTTCTTCTGCATCTAAAACTCTTTTCCATCTGGGGCGCTGTTCTTTTGTTCCATATAAAATTGTTCCGTAGAAATTAAAATTTTCCCTGTCAATCTCATTATTTAAATATCCTGCGTATGCATTAATTAAATTCCAGTGCAGGTAAACTTTCCAGTTGTCAATGCTTTCATTTTTTAAGCTTTTATTCATTTGCGTAAAAAACTCCGGCTGACCTATAATTACAGAATCAATATTTGGTGCGCCTGTTTTTGTAAAATGATCTGCCCAGTTGAGTGCAGGTGTTAAATTATTTGCAGCAGCAATATCCATTTTATTATAATTCGTATAAGGATCCCGCAGGTCTTCAATCTTTCTTGATGCCTTTGCAAGATCCGTTTCCATGCGCATGATAGTTTCAGCATTCTTTTTAGAAGCAGCTTCATCCAGTCCCATCAGCTGAAACATTTTTGCGATATGTTTTACATATTCTGTTCGTATGTTTTTTGTTCTTTCATCAGTTGCAAAATAATAATCTCTTTCAGGTAATCCAATTCCACCCTGGTAAAGATGTATCATGAATTTATTGCTGTTCTTTTCATCCTGGAAAATATAATTCGTATATAATGCAGGTACGCCTATGGATTGTAAATAAGCAATTTCATTTATAACATCTTCTGTTGTTTGCATTGCATGTATTTTTTCAAACTCAGGTTCCAGTGGCTTTATTCCCTGTGCTTCAATGGTAACTGAATCCATTCCTGTGTGCCAGAAGTCACCTATCTTTTGTTCATTACTGCCTTTCTTTGGATTTTTATTTGATGCAGCTTCTTCACTAATTAATTTCACCCTGTTTCTTGTTTCTTCCAATACAAGGCTCCAGATGCCCCAGCTATTTTCACTTGCAGGCACCGGGTTATTTTTCAGCCATGTTCCCATTGCATATTTAAAAAAATCATCACCGGGGTTTACGGTTGTATCAATGTAATCATTTAAAAAGTATGCATACTTATCTGCTTCATCTTTATCTTCTGAAGTGGTTGATGAATTTTTACATGATGCAATAATTACGAAACTTATAAAAAGAAAGAATAAACGCTTATACATAGAATTGGTTTTAGATTTTGTAAAATTACAACCTGAACTTTCTTAAAGCATTTTGATTAACAAACATTAAGAAGTTTAATGTTATCGCAGATAGCGCTGATATTCGCAGATGAATATAAAAAACATACATATTTTCCTGCGCCTTTTCTGCGGTATCTGCGGGAAAAAATATTTATTACGGCTAAAGCTGATGTTACCAATTGAATGAATAAAACAGAAGTAAAAATGCAGCCCGTATTTCTTACAGCACACTGGAAAAATCTCATCATGGCAAATTATGCCTGTGATAAAAATATTCTGCTTCCATATCTTCCTGCTAACACAGAGCTGGACCTTTTTAATGATACATGTTATGTAAGTCTTGTTGGTTTTATGTTTCTTAATACAAAAGTGATGGGAATAGGTTTTCCGTTTCACAGGAATTTTGAAGAGATCAATTTGCGTTTTTATGTTCGCTACAAAGAAAATAATGTATGGAAGAGGGGAGTGGTCTTTATAAAAGAGATCGTTCCTAAATTTATGATAACCACTATCGCAAATACTTTTTACAATGAAAGATATGTAACACTTAAAACAAGAAATGCAACCACAACCCATCAAAATAATTTTAGTCTTTCTTATCAATGGAAATTTAAAAACACATGGAATACATTAGCCGTAAATGCACAAAATGAATTAACGAAGATTGAAAGTGGCTCTGAAGAAGAATTTATTACTGAGCACTATTGGGGATACACAGCACAGAAGAAAAACAGAACATTAGAATATGCAGTTGAGCACCCCCGCTGGGAAATGTACCCGGTTATTGATTATACAATCAGTTGCGATTTTGAAAAGTTATACGGTGAAGAATTTTTATTTCTTGGGAACATACAGCCAATATCTGTTATACTTGCCAAAGGTTCGGAAGTAATTGTGCGCAAAGGGAAGATTCTCTCTTAAATGCTGAACAATTTTTATATTAGAACGTTAGGGTGATTGAAATATGAAGCAACTTATTATCCTATCCTTTGTTTTTCTGACAACACATTATCTGAAGGCACAAACCGGAATTATTAAGGGCAGTATTGTAAATGCAATTAATAATGAAACCATCCCATTCGCAAACATCCTGATAACGGGAACTGAAACTGGTACGCAAACTGATTTTGACGGAAATTATAAAATTGAAAACCTGCAAGCCGGTTTATATAATTTACAGGTGAGTTGTGTGGGATTTAAATCAAAAACAGTTTTTGAGATACAGGTTACAAATGCAATTCCCGCAATTATATATATTCAGCTGGAAGAAAATATTTCAGAGCTGGAAACTGTAACAATTGTTTCAGCCCCAAATGATAAAACAGAAGAATCGCCTTTATCATTGCGCACAATTGGAGTGAATGAAATAAAAAGGAACCCCGGCGGTAACAGAGACATTTCGGTTGTGATACAAAGTTTACCGGGTGTTTCCACTACTGCATCTTTCAGAAATGATATTTTAATAAGAGGTGGTGCACCAAATGAGAACAGGTTTTATCTGGATGGAATTGAAGTGCCGAATATTAATCATTTTGCAACACAGGGCTCCAGCGGCGGTCCGGTTGGATTAATTAATGTTGATTTTATTAATGAAGTAAAATTTTATTCCGGTGCATTTCCTGCAAACCGGGGAAATACTTTAAGTTCCGTGTTTGAATTTAATCAGAAAGACGGGCGGACTGATAAATGGGGTGCAGCATTTACGATTGGTTCAAGTGATCTCGGAATTACCACTGAAGGCCCGACAGGAAAAAATTCTTCTTTCCTTTTTTCCGCCAGAAGAAGTTATTTGCAGTTCTTGTTTGATGCACTGGGTTTGCCATTTCTTCCTACTTACAATGATTTTCAACTGAAAGAAAAAATTAAATTTAACAGTAAAAATGAATTAACAATTATTGGCTTGGGAGCAATTGATGATTTTGCATTAAATACGGAGGATGATACTTCGGACTTTCAGCAATACATACTCGGAAGCCTTCCCGTTTCCACACAATGGAATTATACGGTTGGTGTTTCTTATAAAAGATTTCACAGCAATGGGTCAAGTCTGTTTGTTGCAAGCAGAAATATGTTGAACAATCGTGCATATAAATATTTGAATAATGATGAAAGCAGTGAAATGAATTTAATATATGATTACACAAGCCGTGAAGCCGAAAATAAATTCAGGTTTGAAGAAAATGTGCGCATTGGCACATGGAAACTTAATGGTGGCGTAAATTATGAATACGCAAAATATACCAACAAAACATATCAAATAATCCCGACAGAGATTATTTTTGATACACTTGATTTTAATTCTTTAGTTGATCTGCACAAGTGGGGCTTCTTTGTACAGGCAAGTAAAAGTTTCTTTGATGAAATATTCATTACCTCTATTGGTTTAAGGGCAGATGCTAATAATTATTCTGCTGTGATGAATAATTTATTCCGGCAATTTTCTCCCAGATTTTCATTCAGTTACCAATTTTATCCCCGCTGGAGTTTTAATGTAAACACAGGAATTTATTATCAACTTCCGGCTTACACAATTTTGGGGTATAAAAATGCTGATGGTGTATTGGAAAATAAAATAAATGAAGTAACATATATTCAAAGCAAGCATGCTGTGGCGGGTTTTGAATTTCGCCCAAATAATTATTTACGGTTTTCATTGGAAGGATTTTATAAACAATACGCAAACTATCCTTTTTTAATCAGGGATTCTATTTCACTTGCAAACCTGGGTGCTGACTTCGGTGTTATCGGAAATGCACCTGTTAGTTCTTCAAGTGAAGGGAAGAGTTATGGAATTGAATTCCTTGCACAACAAAAATTATCAAATAATATTTTCGGCATCCTTGCTTATACATTTGTAAAAAGCGAATTCACAGATAAAAACGGGAATTATATAGCTTCCTCCTGGGATAACAGGCATATTCTATCATTCACTGCGGGTAAAAAATTTAAAAAAGATTGGGAAACAGGAGCGAAGTTCAGATACGCAAGTGGGTTACCTTATACACCAACTGATGTTGCGTTTTCATCCCTCATTGATGTGTGGGAAATAAACAGGGCAGGTACATTAAATTATGATTCGCTAAATACATTAAGGCTCGATGCAAATTATCAATTAGATATTCGTATAGATAAAAAATGGTTTTTGAAACGCATGAATATTAATTTGTATATAGATGTACAAAATGTTTTCAACTCCAAAGTTGATCAGCCTGCGATTTTTAATGTGCTGAGAGATGGAGATGGAAATAATATGATCAATGCAGAAGATCCAACAAGATATGATTATTATTTTATTGATAATACGAATGGTACTGTATTGCCTTCCGTTGGATTAATACTGGAGATATAAAGAGTTTAATTGAGCAGGGATTGCAAGAGATCATAATCAATCTTTGTATGATGCCTTTTATCTTTTGGTATCTTCTTTAATTGTATGATTCGAAATTCTGATAGATAATTTTTGAAAAGTACTTCTGCAAATTTAGTTGACTGATAGTTTTCATCTGCTTCTATTACAATAACCGGAATATTTTCTAACACCATGATTGTTCCGCAATTAATTCCTTGTATGTTTTTCACAATATTCTCAATTAAAAAAGGATAATACTTTCTTCCTTCCCATTCAATTATTTGTTTACAGCGTCCTGCTAAAAATAAATCCCCCTCGTCATCTAAATATCCTGCATCTCCCGTTCTGTGCCATGTAATGTCACCTTCTACTATTTTATTTTGTTTGAAAGCTGTTTCATTATCTAAATAAGATTGCAGTACATGGTTTCCTGAAACAATGATCTCACCTGTTTCACCTTCCTGTAATGTTTGAACATGATCAACCGGTTTATTTTCAATCGGGATTATTTTCACTTTCGCAGCATCATCAATATTCCCCACACATAAACCATTTGATGCATCTTCGTAATTCTTAATAAAATCTTTTGCATTAATATGAGCAATTGGTTCTGCTTCTGTGGAGCCGTATATAATGGTGAAATCACTAAAAGGAAAAGCCTGTAAAATAAGTTTTGCATCAGGAGGAAATACCGGGCCGCCACCGGAAAGAATATTTTTAATTGCAGGTAACCTCAAATTATTTTTAACAAGGTATTGAGCAAGTGTAATTAAATAGTATGGAGAAAATGTAAGGGATGTAACATTGTTATTTTTTAATTCTGCATAAATAACTGAGGGATTAAAATTTCCCGGTTTATTTGCTTTATAATTTCCTATAACAGAGGTTTTTCCTGTTCCAAGATTCAATAACAAAACAATTGGCAGTAATGCCATATCAATTTTGGAATCTGCAGGCAGGAGGGGTTGTAATGCCTTATATTGTGCTGATAAAAAATGGTGCGTTCTGTTTGCAGCTTTCGGTGTGCCGGTACTGCCGGTTGTAAAAGTTATTAATGCAGGATCGCTTTCAATTGGCTGAAATAATTGAACCGTTCCTGCTGTTGATTTTTTATTTGGAGATAATTTAACCTGTATATTTCTGATCTCTTTTGAGAACATTCCCAACAAACGTATTTTAAATGGCGCAATAAATCCTTTGCACTTTGCAATTCTGCAGCAGAGTTCCATCCGTTCCTTATTCACCCATTCATCTAAAAAAACTACCACAGCACCCAGGTAAAACGCAGCAAGTAATGTTTTATATAATTCAAGGCTCATGGGAACAAAAACTAATATCCTGTCTCCGGGTTCTATTCCTTTTTCAGCAAAATAATTTGCAGTTGCAATTACATCCTCAGATAGTAGTCTGTAAGTAATCTTTTCATGCTTATATATAATAGCTGTTTCATCGGGATGTTGTGAAGCTGCATTTAAAAATAATTGAATGATATTTGAGGCAGGGCGCATTATTTTTTCTGTTCAATTAATGTTTTAATATTTTGCATATTTTGTTCATAAACACTTTTTATTTTATATGCTCCAAGTGATGTCTTAATAAATTCAACAAGGGAAGGTTTTTCATCCGGAAAAAATAATGTGAATGTAAGTTCGCACTTATTGTCATTCATGCTTTTATAAATTTGTTCAGTTGCCAGAGGTTCTGCCATCATTGGAAAACCCTTGGTATCGTAAATTGTAAGTTGTCTTCTTTTATTTTTTTCAACGATGGTAATTAATTCATCCCATTTAATGCCTTCTTCGTTTGCATTCTGAAAACACCTTCTTCTGCTTCCGGGTTTACCGTCAGGAATACTGTCACTATTCAAAGGAGTGATGTGATCTATATAAACAGACCACAATGCAACATTGTCCGAATTACCGAGAAAATTAAAAACTGAATCAACCGGAGCGTCAATTGTAATTGTATGTTTTACAATTCTGTTTGTTTCACCTGCATACTTTTTGAATGGACTTAAACTGATGATTAAAATAAATACCAGCAGCAGGGATACAATAATATAGAATATTATTTTTTTCATTTGATTGATTTTGCGTATAAAGCATATCTTCTGAAAACCTCACCTGATTTATCTTCTGAAATTTTTGCTGATACATTTTGCTCATGCATAAATGCATGTATAACAGAACTAAAACCATCTTCAGCAGCTTTCTGTATGATCATATCGCCCAGTAAAGTACCAAGTCCCGCAAGTTCTCTAATATTCAGCCTTGCAAGTGTTTTAATTATTAAAGATTTTTGTTCTGTATTATAAATATCTTCTATGCAAAAGATCAGACCGGCTAATTCACCCTTATATTCTGATAATAAAACGTAACTGGAATTTATAAAACCTTTTATTCCGAAATATTTTTGATAAAATGTTTCATAAGTGATTGGAGTATAAAGAAAATTATTTTTGAAGGATTGAATTGTAAAGTGATATATTTTTTTCAATTCTTCATCAAATTTTTCCAAACGCATATTCCTGAAAGTAACACCTTTTTCAATAAATTTATTTTTGGTGGATTCAATTTCTGCCTTATTACAGTTTAACGTAACATCTCTTGCTGAAATATATTTCGCAATGGAAGTAAAGCCAGCGTTTAAAAATAATGTATTATAACGCCCGGGGTGAAACGTTTCAGTAAAAAATACTTTTTCATCACCTTGAACAATAAATCTGTAATTACTCCATGTTGACCCATTCATAGGGCCAATGATATAAATACACCCTATTTCTTTTGCATATCTTTCAACCTCCGTAAATAAAAGATCAGAAATATCATCACTGTATATACATTCAAAATTCCCGATAGCAAGTACTTTCTGGTTATTATAAATTAATTCAGGATTATTATATACACCAAGTTGGGCTAAAGGAATATTATGCTTAAATACAAATAAGGCAAAAACTAAATGGGCATCATCAAAACTATTTATTGCTGCAAATTGTAAAAGCTTTGATTTTGCATATATGGAATTTCTAAGTATCTCAGAATAACTAAGCATCTCTTCTTTTGAAAAAACTCTTTTAATACTTAATTGCGTCATATATAAAACATCAGAAAATAAGATACTGTTAAAACACAAAGTGGTATTGATAAATTATCCCAGCCGTTTCTGCTAACTGCTTCTGTAAATGCGGAAGTAAGAGCAATAACCGCTGCAATAACCATTGCAACAATGAGTGAATATTCAGGTAAAAGAAAACAAATACTTATAATAAAAGCTACAAGGAAAAAGGCAAATGAACCGGATAAGGATTTATATTCATTTCCAATTTTAAAAACACCTCTGTGAAATTTTTTTCCTGCAAATGCTGCTGCAGGATCAGCAAAAGCCATGATGAGTATAGGTAAATAAAAAAATAAATATGGAGTTGTTTTCAGAATATGATCTGTATTAACTTTTTCCCATGTGAGAAAACATACATATACAACGACAGGATATGATAAACTGCCATAAGACTTTCTTCCGATCGCATTGATGCTTTTTAGAAAATTAAACTTTTGACTACAAAACAAAATAATAAAAAAGGAACCGCATAAAAACAAAACACTCCAGTGGCTGCTTAACAGAACAGGGAATAAAAGAGTTAACAAGCCTGTACCTATATGTACAATTTTCCTTGTTACTTCCACTTTTATTTTTCCAAAATGATATAAGAATTCAGCAGCACCGAATAATGATAGAAAGCAAACGGACAGAATAATAATATTTTTTATTTCTTCATTCATATTATTTCTTCACAAATAAAATCACGATAAAAGAAACCATAATCCCTTTCATACAATTTCCTGGAGATTTGATCATAGCAGAATTTTTTCGGGAATGTATTTGATAATTTTCTTGCCACCATTAAATTCCAGTAGGCAATAGTTCCGTCTTTTTCGCAACCTGAATACAAGGAGTTGCCAACTTCTTCAAAAACATGCTGTGGCATGTATTCAAATATATTTGATGCATTTATATGATGAAATTTACCGAATGCAGAAAACACATCCTGCAAATATCCTTTATGCAATTTCATGCGATGAATATTGTGTTTTATTAAAGGATAATTTTCCTTTCTAAGATACACAGGTAATTCCTTTCCAAAATTCCCCATAAATATCTTTCTTAGAAAATAATTTTTCTGACAATCTTCGTCTTTCAAATGCTGTTCTGCTTTCGAAAAAATAAAATCTCCCACAGATATATCAACCTGTTTTAAAAACTCGGGATCCCTTCCGAATTTGCCCATCACATAACGGCTGAAAAATATTTTAAATAAAAAACGCCAGCGGGTCGTATTCCATCTTGTGTTATAGAATTGTATTTGGGCTTCACGGGTTTTTTCTGATAATAGTTTTTCAACTCTCTTTTGGGTATGAATAAAAGGCAAAATATATTTTCTGAATTTGAGAAAATATTTTTCAAACTTCCCCTGAAAAATAATTCCGGATTCAATTAACTCCATTCGGGTTTCCCAAAATTGCTGCGCATCCTTTGATAGTGCATGTTTTATTCCGTGGAATATTTTTATCCTTTCTTTATCAGGCATCACTCCGATGAATTTCAAAAAATCTTCATATTCTAAATATTGGATGGCCGTTTTTTTTAATTCAGTAAGATATAATTGTTCTGCACTTACATCAACTGCTACAAGTAATTCGGGATTGGTTATCAATAAGGCAAAACAATTGTCTCCGGCACTTGCAATGGAAACAATTTTATTTCCTGCTTGGCATTGTAAACCTTCTAATAAATTATCTGCATCTTCCCAGCAATTTGCATAGCGGATAATATCCAGTTCTGCTTTATGTAAAAATTCTTTTTTGCTCATGAGAATTAATTCTGAATGATCTTAATAACTCCTGTGCTGCCGTCCATTTCAACTATCATCCCTGTTTCAACTATTTGCAATAGATTTTTTATTCCAACGATACATGGAATTCCAAGCTCTCTTGATACAATGGCAGAGTGACTTAATAAACTTCCCCGTTCAACTAATATCGCAGAGCATGTAGGAAATAATGTTACCCATCCCGGATCTGTGCTGCTTGTTACCAATATATCCCCATTCAGGCTTTCAATTTCATCCGGGTTTTTAATTATTCTAAGTTTCCCTTTTACAATTCCTGCGCAGCATCCGATCCCTTTTAATTCTGATAATACAGACTTTTCTTCTGTTTGTATTTTTATTTCATGTAAATTTAAAGAAGCTATTCCTTTTGTATTAATTCTTTCAGGTAATTGAATTGCTTCAAAAACAGCATATTCCTCTTTTCTTAATGTAATAAGTTTTTTCAGATCGGATTGTGTTGATGTTCCTTTTATATAATCAAATATTTCTTCTTTTGTAAGATAAAAAATATCTCTTTGCTGCTGGGTAATTTTTTGTGCTGAAAATCTATTTCCAATCGCCAGGAATATTTTTCGTACCATTCCAAAACCCCTTGTACGCTGGTAACGGAGATTTTCCCTGTTGCTGACAAAATATCTCGCTTTCTTTAATATCCATTTAAAAAATACTCTTTTAAACGGGCTTCTTATTTTACTCAAAACTTTTATTTCAGCTATTGATCTTATATCAGGGTTTCCTTTATTAAGATAATTTTCAAATGTAACTCCATTTGTAATGTAAGATTTAATTATCTGTATGTAGGCGACAGGGTTTTGATGATAAGTTGTTGTTTCAAGTTTTAATTCACCTACGGTCCTGTCACCCCAATAACTGATATAATTATTTATTGCTAATAAGATTTCAGAAAATTCAGGGTTTTTTAATTCTATAAATATTTCCTGCGGCGAATTGTTTTCAAATAAATTCTTTGTTTTGTTGTCTGCCCTGATAAGATCAGCAATTTTTAGTGTGAGTTCTATGGGTTGTGTGCTAATAATATCTTTTGAACCACTTAGCAGATCATTGTGCAGATTTTCATTTTCGTCAGACCCTGACTTTTGTAATTGTTTTTGAAGCAAACCAAAAAAGATCATCGCAAAAAAATCATTTACCAATGGGGCTTTCCACTTTTTTACTAATATTTGCTCAAATTTTAAATAATACTGCATCAATTCCGTTGAAGAACAATTTTCAAAATTGAGGGCATCATACTCCAGCATTACACTATCAAAATGTTTTTGAAAACTTTTTCTTTGCTTTTCTATCACAAATAAATTCCTGAGGATACCGGTGATCGCATTCACAATTTCAAGATAATCTTTGATACCCGATTTTTTCTTTTCAATCGTTACAGGAAATTTTTCTTTCACACCCATCATTTTCTCCATAAATGCAGCGTTCACTGAATAACCCGGCAATAAAGAAAGAGAAATGTACCAGCTATTCAAATTATAATATACTCTGCCTTTGAGTAAGCCCAGCATATTTGCATACACCTGTGCATGGGCATCAATTTTATTTTTCGATATTCCAAGCACAGCACTTAACTGTCGATAAACTGCTTCATACATTTTTGTAATGAAAGAAAAGGTTAACGGAGAAGTTAAACCGGGATAGGATTCTATAATATTGCTGTTATCCCAAATGATCTCGTTATCTTTTTCAGTTGTTTGATTGAGAGCAGTAACTGGTCTTGTTTGTAATAAATACAACTGGTTATTTTCAAAAGCAAATTCAATATCCTGCGGGAAGTTGAAATGTTGATTTAAAGTATCAAGAAGTTTAGTAATTAAATGAATTTGTGTTTCTGCTAATACAGAATTATTTATTTGATCGTTTTCAATTGCAATTATTTTCGTTCCCGATCTTTTTCCTTCATCAAAAACAAACTTTTCTTTTTTTTCTGCAAGTGTCTTATTGATACTGTCTTTTGAAACAATATATTGGTCAGCATCCAAATAACCGCTTACCAATCCTTCACCCAGGCCGTACACAGCATTAATTACTTTTTCATTTGCATTATTATTTAACGGATTTATTCCGAATGCCACACCTGCGCTATCCGCATTTATCATTTGCTGGATAATAATTGCAATGCCGCTTTTTCCTGAAATTTGGTTATTCTTTCTGTATTGCAAAACCCTTTTACTATAAGCAGATAACCAAACCTCTTTAATAGCAGCTTGTAATTCTGAGAAGGGGACATATAGTTTTGTTTCAAACTGCCCAGCAAAGGAGTTATCATTTCCATCTTCATCAATTCCTGAGGAACGCACTGCAAATAATGTAGTTTCTTCAAAATATTTTTTTAATGGAGAAAGATCTGGCTCTGAAAATCCGAATTGTTCAATTGTGTTTATTATTATATCATTATTCCCTGACTTGCTGATAATAATATTCTGCAAAAAAGAATTTGGAATAACAACAAACTTTGGAACACAGATATTTAATTTTAGCAGCTCAAATAAATTAAACGCTTTTCCGCCTAATTCATTTTTAGTCTTTTGTGTTATTATATCGTTGCTGAAAATAAATTGCATGTTATTTTAATAAACTAATGAGCATAGGTATTCCGCCTAATGTTAAATACATTCCAAAAGTCCATAAAGCAGAGCTGTACTCCATCCATTTTCCGAATTTTTGATTTTGCGTTTTGAAAAACATTACAGCAGGTAAAGCGCAAAGAAGAAATAAAAGGCTGAAAACAATATATGTGATCAAATCCATACCTGCGTAATAAGCAGCGGCAAATGCTAATAATATTGTTATAAATAAAATTAAGATCCAAATGAGCGGTGCTCTTTTTGAACCGAGTTGTTTTGTATAACTCAACACACCTTCTTCTTCATTTTCAGGAGCCTTAATTTTTCTGCCAATCTCCAAAACAATTCCATTCATATAACTTACACAAAAGAACAATAGTAAACCATCTGGAGCTTTTACATCTGCGAGAAACCAATCAAACCCACTTGCGAAAATATCTATAAAGGGAATAATGAACATATGCGAAGTGATATACCAAAACTGATGTTTCTTCAGCCAGTCCCTTACAAAAAATTCTTTCCCCATCAATAATAAATAGATCATTACACCTGCATATAAGAGCAGCATTTTTGGATAAAAAATTAAATTGACAATAATTTGCAGAAAAAAAATAAATACAGCAACGTAGCGTAATTCTTTCAATGTAATAATTCCTCTTGGCACAGGTAAATACTTTCGGTATTGCATATCATCTTCCTGATCTTTATGTTCATCGAAAATGCGTACAAGGAAAAATAAGGTTACAGTATTAAAAACACAAATGAGAAAAGGAAACAGAGTAATAAACCCATCAGCATCTCTGCAAATTCTTGAATAACTGATAGCAGAAAAACTAAACGCCCCAACTAAAAAAATATACCCGGCAAAAGGATATCGTTCTTTTTGGTAAATATAAAATCGCTTTAAAAAATTTTGTTGTTTCAAAAGATCAGGATTTATGTTTTCTTCCGAATATTTTATGTGCGTCAGAAAAATCGCCACTTGCCATTGCAGCAGCGATAGATAATTCACCAGCTAAAACTGTTGCACCACATATTTCTGCAAATTTTCGTGCGCTGTGCGGACCCTTGCAATTTAATAATTCCAAACATTCATTTTGTGTTGGCAATCCTGTTCCTCCGCCAATTGTTCCAACAACTAAACTTGGTAATGTAACACTCACATACAGATCATCATCTTCAGCAACTTCCATTCTTGTAATGCCTACAAATGCTTCACTTACACATGCTGCATCCTGACCTGTTGCAAGAAATATTGCAGTTAATCCGTTTGCGAAATGACCTTGTATTCCGATACTTCCGCTTTGTACCGCTGCTACTGATGATGTTTGCCAATATTGTGCAATATCTTTTGCTGAAGTATGCAATACTGTTTTTATTATGTCTTTTTTAATTAATGCCTCAGCAGTAACTTTTTTTCCCCGCACATTAATAAATGAAACTGCTGTTGCTTTTTTATCTCCGGAATAATTTCCTTCAATAAACCAATATTGCGGTTTTATGGGTGTATGTTCCAAAATGTATTTACAAACTTCATTTGTGCATATTGTAACCATATTTTGTCCGCTGGCTTCACCTGTAGTATATTCAAAAATTAAAACGCATGTATTTCCTTCCATGTTAATTTTCATATCATGCAATTTTGCATAGCGGCTTGTTTTAGAAACTATCTCCTGAAATATTTCCATCTTATCTAATATCCATGCAAGAAATTTTCCCTCTTCACTTAATGATTTGAATTTAAATACCGGGGCCCGTTGAACAGATTCTGTTAAACATATGGATACGATGCCTCCGCACATTCTTGTTGCTCTTGCTCCCCGGTTATATGATGCAACTAACGCACCTTCACTTGTTGCAAGAGGGACATAAAAATCTCCCTGTGCAAGAGTTCCATGAATATGTAACGGGCCGATAATTCCTGTTGGAATTTGTGTCATCCCAATGTATTGTTCAATATTTCCTCTTAAAGATTCGGGCTCATTAAATATTTTTTCACCTGTGAGGTAAGGCATATCTTTTCCTGTTTTGTCTTTTAAAAACTGAATACGGTCTTCCTGTGCATC
>JACMJP010000044.1 GCA_014380545.1 Chitinophagales bacterium
TCTTTTATAGTGCAGAAATAACTTTCTAAATAAGCACAAACGTCCGAATCATAATAAAAACCTCCTGCAATTTGTCATTCAAAGATAAATATTACCCAACAAGGCTAACCTTCATATTGTCATACTATTATCATTTGCTGTGAGAAGTACATCAGAGTATAATACAAGTGACTTAAAGCCCCCTATATCATGTCGGTCTGAATATTTAATTTTACCCTTAAATAATGGGATTCCTCTTAAGAGCATAATAGTATGAAAATTTATACTCAATATGTAATAGTTAATGAAAATAAGGAGATATGAATAAAGTTGTGAAAAATGCTGAGGAAGCAATAAAGGATATTTTTGATGGCGCAGTGATGATGCTTGGTGGTTTTGGTTTGTGCGGCATTCCTGAAAATTGCATTGCAGCCCTCGTAAAAAAAGGGACAAAAAATTTAACCTGCATTTCAAATAATGCTGGAGTGGATGATTTCGGAATTGGATTAATGCTGCAACAACACCAGGTGAAAAAAATGATCTCAAGTTATGTAGGTGAAAATGCAGAATTTGAAAGACAATTATTAAGCGGGGAACTGGAAGTTGAACTAATTCCGCAAGGTACACTTGCAACAAGATGTATGGCTACAGGTTATGGTATGCCTGCAATATTTACTCCCGCTGGTGTTGGAACTGAAGTAGCTGAAGGAAAAGAAACACGGGTGTTTAATGGAAAAACATATTTGCTGGAATATGCTTTTGAAGCAGATTTTGCAATTGTGAAAGCATGGAAAGGAGATACACATGGGAATTTAATTTATAAAGCAACTGCAAGAAATTTTAATCCATTGATGGCAATGGGCGGAAAAATTACAATTGCAGAAGTAGAAGAATTAGTTGAACCCGGGAAATTAGATCCGAATGAAATTCATACACCGGGAATTTATGTGCACAGAATTTTTAAGGGAACGAATTATGAAAAAAGAATTGAGCAGAAAACGGTTTCAAAATAATTGAATAAATATTAAATAAAATTGAAACAAAATTTGTCGATCAATTTCAATCTTGCTCAATATTATTTAATTTATGAATTTTAATTAATTACTGACATGTTAGATAAAAATCAAATTGCAAAACGCATTGCAAAAGAATTAAAAGACGGATATTACGTAAATCTCGGAATTGGAATTCCAACGCTTGTTGCGAATTATATTCCCGAAGGAATTTCAGTTACACTGCAAAGTGAAAATGGATTGCTTGGCATGGGGCCATTTCCAAAAGAAAATGAAGTTGACCCTGATCTGATCAATGCAGGTAAACAAACAATTACAACATTACCTGGTTCCGCATTTTTTGATAGTGCCCTGAGTTTTGGAATGATACGGGCGGGAAAAGTTAATCTGACAGTATTGGGTGCAATGGAAGTTGCTGATAATGGTGATATAGCAAACTGGAAAATTCCCGGTAAAATGGTAAAAGGAATGGGCGGCGCCATGGATCTTGTTGCAAGTGCAAAAAATATTATTGTTGCCATGCAGCATGTAAATAAAGCAGGAGAAAGTAAACTATTAAAAAAGTGTACATTACCAATTACTGGTTTAGGTGTCGTGAAAAAAATTGTAACTGAACTCGGCGTATTTGATGTGACCGATGATGGATTTAAATTATTAGAAAGGGCGCCCGGTATTTCGGTTGAAGAAATCAAAAATAAAACAGAAGGAAGATTGGTTGTGGAAGGAGAAATTCCTGAGATGGCGATAGATTAAATTACCTCATGCAAATTTACTATAACGCTAACTATATAAATTCTGATGAATTAAAAATTTCATCGTCCAGCCGGGCATTCAAATATGGGGATGGTTTATTTGAAAGTTTACTAGTCATAAATCAAAATCCCGTTTTCCTTGAATACAACCTGAAAAGATTATTCAAGGGGATGCAATTATTAGAAATTGAAATTCCTGAAGATTGGGACAATGATTTTCTTAAAGCATCCATTACTAAACTTTCTAAAAAAAATAGATATAAAAATGCAAGATGTAAAATAACCGTATGGAGGGGAGGGGAAGGGCTTTATAAGCCTGAAAAGAATCAACCTGAATTGCTGATTGAGTTAACTGAACATGAAAATAAATATTTTGAATTAAATGAGGATGGAATTGTTGCGGGTTTGTTTGATAAGATGCAAAAACAATTGACACCGCTTTCTGCCTGTAAGACATTAAACGCAATACCTTATGTAATGGCTGCAAAATATGCGCATGAGCAAAACTTGAACGATGTTGTTTTATTAAACACTGATGGAAAAATTGCTGATGCCATAAGTTCAAATATTTTCCTGGTATTAAATAATGCAGTATTTACAACTGAGGAAAATAATGGAGGTGTTGAAGGAACAATGCAACAAGTTATTTATGAACATGCTGAAGAATGGAATTTGAAATTGGAGCGTATAGAGATCACTAAAAAGGAACTATTAATGGCAGATGAATTTTTTCTTACAAATGCAATTCAGGGAATAAAATGGGTGAAACAATTCGAAGAAAAAAGGTATACAAATGAATTTGCAAAAAAATTAACGGAACTTTTAAATTCCTTTATTAAAAAGGCTTTTCTTTAAAAATGTGAAGGATAAAATTACAATCCACTGGTTCAGAAGAGATCTGCGTTTAGAGGATAATGCTGCTTTATATCATGCCTTAAAAGACGGGAAGAATGTTTTACCGCTTTTTATTTTTGATAAAAATATTTTGGATGATCTGGAAGATAAAGAAGATGCAAGAGTACATTTTATTCATTCGTGTATTGAATATTTGAA
>JACMJP010000045.1 GCA_014380545.1 Chitinophagales bacterium
CACTTACAAAAATGGTAACAATAGAAGATATTCTTTCGCATCGCCTGGGTTTTGAAACCTTTCAGGGAGATTTTTATAACTGGAATAACAATGCAACAAGAAAAGAGATCATCCAGAACATTGCGAAAAATAAGCCTGCTTACGATTTCAGGGACACATGGGGTTATTGCAATGCAGGTTTTATTACAGCAGGTGAAGTAATACATGCAGCTACAGATACAACCTGGGAAGATTTTATTCAATACAATTTTTTTAATCCGCTTGGAATGAACAGATCTTCACTAACACATGAAAAAATAGTTTCTGATAAAAATGCCTGCAAACCTTATACAATGTTCCAAAATAAATTGGTGAGATTGGAATATGATAATTTAAATAATATTGCTCCATGCGGGGCAATTAATTCATGCACAAATGACCTAACACACTGGCTGCAATTACAAATTAATAGCGGAAGGTATAATGGCAAACAAATATTTCCTGCAGAAGTAATTTCAGAAACAAGAATACCAAGATCAATTGTTAGTGATGGAAGGTCCGGATTATTTACTTCACAGCATTTTGATCTGTATGGTTTAGGTATAGGATTAAATGATTATGAAGGAAGGGAAATAATATGGCACACAGGAGGTGCTGATGGTTTCGTTACAACTGTATGTTTCATACCAGAAGAGAAATTGGGCATAGCTGTTTTAACTAATACGGATGCAAATTATTTTTTCATTGCCTGCTTATATCAAATAATAGAATCTTATTTTGAAGTTCCCTACAGAAATTTAAGTGAAACATTTTATACTTTTTATGAAGGAAATAATAATGCAGCGAATGAGCAAATTGAGGCTTGGTATAAACAAACTGCCGAAATTAGCTCAACTGAATCTGAACTGAATAAATATACAGGCAAGTATAAAGATGATGTGTATGGAAACATGGAAATTAAACTAGAAGAAGGAAAGCTGAATATGTATTTTGAGCATCATCCACAACTAACCGGTAAGTTACAATCGCTGGGTGGAAATAATTTTATTTGCACTTATGATCCGATCAACTGGGGAATAAAAGAAATTCCTTTTACGGTTGAAAATGGAAAAGTAAAATCTGTATCCGTTACTGTAAATGATTTTATTGATTATGGTATTTATGAATTTATAAAACAGTAACCGTATTGAATGACAAATAAATATTCAGTGGCAATTATGCCAACAGGTCCAGTTGATGCAGGCGTACGCAAAATAAAAGCTGAACTAAAAACAATTATTGGAAAATATCCGAGCTCAACTGCAGATCCCCATAATACATTATTTGATTTTGAAGCTGATGAAGAAAAATTAAAAGTATTTGATAGAAAAATTCAAATGATTTGTAATTCTGTTGAGCCATTTACAATTACCTGTATTGACTTTGGTGAATTTTATTGGAATAAAACTATTTATGTAGCATTGGATGAAAAAACATTAAAATTGATTACACAACTCAGAAAAAAATTATCAGCCCAATTAAAACATGGCAAGTACGATGAAGAAGTAAATTTTGATGCAGGGAAAAGTCCACACATCACAGTAGCCAGAACATTACAGGAGGAACAATATCAAACTGCAAAAAAATATTTTCATAATAAGAAATTTTCAGGAAGTTTTTTGTGTGAAGGAATTGCTTTAAGAAAATTAATAGAGGGAAAGGGCTTTACAAAATATGGGGTAATAAAAATATACCCGTTTTCAAAGCAGAATTTGACATTATTTTAATTAATAAGAACTTTAACTGTATCTGCCGGTGAACAGTCTTCAAGAGAAAGAAAAACTTTTTGATCATCTGAACTGGAATTATAGGAATGAATATATTCATCATATCCTATTCCCCATGCAAAGGCCATAGAATTAATAAATGAATGATAAAAAAGATCTTTTACTGGAAAGTGAAAAGCCAGGAAAGTTGTATCTGAAAAAGGCCCTAATATATATTCAGCATCTCCATCACTAATATTAGAATAATAGAGTGTATCATCTGATGAGTGAGCATTATTTACTTTTATCTTAATAACCATATCAATTGTATCATTTCTAACATATTCAGTAGCAAAATGAAATGGCTCATAAGATACAGCCACAGGGAGCATAAAAATTGAATCAGCGGGCAAAATCATACCGATACTAAAATAAGTTTGTGTGTATGGATCGAAAGAAAATATATACTGAAATGCGCCACTCGAATCAGTTATAATTGAATCTGAATTTGATCCCCATCCGCTATATCCATAAAAATCAGATCTGAATATAAGTAAATAATTTTCTTCCGGGTCAAGACTACAATCTGTATAGATATTGCCTGATATTGTATCATAAATCAGTGAATGTGAAGTTGTGTCGGTATTCGTGTTTTCAATAATTGGTAGTTCATTTTCTTTACAGGAGTAAATAATTAATGTAATACTTAATAATATTAAATATAATTCTCTAAACTTCATCTACACAAATTTACTAAATTCTTTAACAACTATCTAACGTTCTATAAGATTAGCCACTTTCATCCCATCCATCGCAGCACTCACAATACCACCTGCATACCCTGCTCCTTCAGCACATGGATATAATCCTGCAATTTGCACATGTTGTAGTGTTTTATCATCCCTTGGAATTTTTACAGGTGATGAGGTTCTTGATTCAACAGCAACACACACAGCATCATTCGTAAAATAAATTGGTTTTGTTTTTTTTATTTCTAAAAATGTTTTGCGCAAACTTTCAGAAATAAATGCCGGCAATACTTCATCTAATTGAAAAGACCTAAGTCCCGGTTGATAAGAACAATCAGGAAGATCAGCCGATATTTTTTTGCTTACAAAATCAACCATTCGCTGTGCCGGTGCAATTTGATCTTTTCCTCCAGCAATAAAACATGCTTTTTCAATCTCTCTTTGAAAATACATACCTGCAAGTGCTCCGCTATTCGAATATTTATTTAAATCTTTTAATTCAATACTTACAACAAACCCGGAATTTGCAAATGGATTATTTCTTTTACTCGGGCTCCAACCATTTG
The DNA here is from genome assembly GCA_014380545.1 of Chitinophagales bacterium. GTDB lineage: Bacteria > Bacteroidota > Bacteroidia > Chitinophagales > BACL12 > JACMJP01. Next base: position 3,040 of record JACMJP010000045.1, read on the forward strand.
TAACAATTTCATCATTGGATGTTGCACATGGTGCAATAATTCCTCCCGGGCACATACAAAAAGAATATACTCCTCGCCCATTAATTTGCTGAACCATTGCATAAGAAGATGGTGGTAAAAAATTTTCCCTGTCATCGCAATGATATTGCATTTTATCAATTAATTGTTGCGGATGCTCAATACGCACTCCCAACGCAAATGGTTTTGCTTCTATGAGAATATTCTTTTTATGCAACAATTCGAAAATATCTCTGGCCGAATGTCCTGTTGCAAGAATTAGCTGATCTGTATTAAAAAGATGGGTATTATTTATTTGAACAGATTTGATTGAGTTAAATTGAATTTCAATATCCGTTAATTTGGAATTAAAGTGAATCTCACCTCCGGCGTTTAATATTGTATCCCGCATAGTGGAAATAATTTTCGGTAATTTATTCGTGCCGATATGCGGATGTGCATCAATTAAAATATTTTTATCTGCCCCAAAACGAACAAATGTTTCCAAAACTTTTTTGACATTCCCTCTTTTATCACTGCGGGTATATAATTTTCCGTCACTGTAAGTTCCTGCCCCGCCTTCCCCGAAACAATAATTACTTTCAGGATTTACAATTCCTTTTTTATTTATTGCCGCAAGATCGTGTCTTCTTTCACGAACATTCTTTCCCC